>JAFQMA010000023.1 GCA_017414535.1 Clostridia bacterium
CGTTGGTAGGGAAGTGTACATTCTCCATCGGCATACGGAGCTTCGGGTCGATCTGGTAGTACAGGTACTTGATCATGGAATGAGCAAAGCCTGCCTCGTAGGTGATCGGTGCGATGTTGCCATCCTGATCAGCCCACTCGTCCTCTGCAAAGATATGGACCTTGGAGCAATCGACACGGAAATAGTTGATGAGCTGTGCCAAAGGGATATACGTATCCGGCTCGGGGTTGCCCAAGATCATAGTGAAGGTCTTGCCGGCTTCGGAGGCCGCCTTCAGGCGCTCAAAAAGGGTGGCGATCAGCACGGGATGGGGGTTCATCATTACCTTAACGGTAAATTCGGGGTGCCACCACTCCTCGCGCTTTTCGAGATCTTTGCCGCTGAGGCTGCGTACGTACTCGCAGACCTTTTTGTCCTTGAAGGGAACAAAATCGGCGGGTTCAAAATTGAACTTGGTTGCGGGATCGACGATAAAGTCTTTCATTTTGCGATTTCTCCTTTTAAAATTACTTTTTTAATATTGACCTTGCGGTCACATATCACAAGATTGGCAACGTTTCCGCGGCGGATCTCACCCACGTCCTCCAGACCTACGGCCTGTGCGGGATTGTAGGAGGCATACGCGAAAACGTCGGCGATGGAGGCACCGGTGTGCACCATCATGTTGCGGCAGGCCACGTCCAGCGTCAGCTTGGAGCCTGCGATCTCGCCTGCAAAGTCGAAGCAAAGATCGGTCACGCCCTCGTAGCCGTCGGGAATGGGGCCGCCGAAGACACAGGCGTCGGAAATGAGCATAATGCGGTCTCTGCCCTTGATGCGGCGCACGGTGCGCAGCATGTAGGGATCCACGTGAATGCCACGGGAGTCGCAGATCAGCTCTGCCCACAGTCCGTCGTTGTAGTTGACTGCTTCGTCCACACAGGGAGCACGAAGCACGTCCATGTAGGGCAGGGTGCCCGTAGCGTTGGTGTGGTGGGTACCGATGCGCAGCCCCAAGGGCATCAGCTCCTCTACCTGCTCGGCGGTAGCCTCGGAGTGGCCCACGGTGAAGACCACGGTGGGGTTTTCTTCCTTGCAGGCCAGCATAAAGTCACGGATATTCTCTCTTTCGGGAGCCAGTGCCCACACCTTGGCATCCTTGCCTGCGGTGCGGATGATATCCAGATAATCGGCGGGATCGGCGGGAGCCTGCCAGGGGTTGCTCTCGCGGTCAGCACCGAATTTGGGGTTCATATAGGGGCCTTCCATATAGAAGCCGCCGAAGTTGGGAAAATCACCCTCTGCCACCACCTTCTGAATGGCGCGGGTGGCACCGATGAAGTCCTCTTTGTTCATGTTGAAGTATACCACGGGAAGAACGGTGGTCACGCCGTGCTCCAGTGCAATGCGGGATGCGGTGGCCGCGTCCTCGTAGAACCAATAGGTTCCCTGAGCGTGGGTGTGGATATCGATCAGGCCGGGGCCTACGTATTGCCCTTCGGCATCCAGGATCTCGGCTCCCTCGGGAATGGCGAGCTCCTTGCCGAAATCGACGATCTTACCGCCGTCACAGAGAAGAGTGGCATCGGGAATATAATGGTCGTGCATGACCAGGGTCGCATTGATAATGGCAAGCATGCTTTCTCTCCTCCTTTACTTTACGACTTTGCCGTTTAATACCACGGCGCTGAGACGGAACATATCGTCACAAACCACAAGGTCGGCCTTCTTTCCCTTGCGGATGATACCGCGGTCGGTAAGGTGGGTGGCCTTGGCGGGGTTGGTGGAAGCGGCCAGGAAGGTCTCCACCACGCTTGCGCCGGAATGGATCAGAAAGTTGCGACAGGCGTCGGCCATGGTCAGCTTGGAGCCGGCAAGCTCTCCGTTAAAGTCAAAGCTGAGATCGCGGTATTTCTTGCGATCCTCACGGATGCATGCACCCGCAAAGCAGGCCGCGTCGGTAATAAGGATCAGCTTATCCTTGCCCTTGATCTTGCGGGTGAGACGGATCACGTAGGGATCCACGTGCACGCCGTGCTCGTCGCAGATGAGCTCCGCGTAGACCTCGTCGTTTCTCTGCACGGCCTCTACCACACCGGAGGTGCGGCATTCGGGGTACTTGGAAAGATAGCCCACCGCATCGGTGTGGTGGGTAGCAATGGTCAGACCGTTTTCGATAAATTCGTCAACCTGCCATGCCTCGGCCTCGCTGTGACCCACGGCAAAGCAAACCTTGGGAGAGCAGCGTCTGGCATCCTCCATGAAGGGGAAGAGCGCGTCCGCGCCCTTTTCGGGAGCCAGAGCCCAGACTCTTGCCCATTCGCCTGCCTTTTCCAGCACGGGCAGATATTTTTCGCGGAGCACCTCGCCTGCCCAGGGGGCGGTGTGGCGGTCGGCACCGTGGTTCTCGTTCATATAAGGACCCTCGGTATAGAAGCCGCCGAAGTTGGGGATCAGTCCCTTTTCATTGGCCTTCAGCACTACGTCTATATCACGGATCATTTCCTCCCCCGTCAGGTTAAAGTACAGGGTGGGGAATACCGTGGTGGCACCGTGCTCCAGCGCGGAGCGACAGGAGGTCACGGGATCGTCAAAATAAGAAATGTTGCCGGCGGAATGACAGTGGATATCGATCAGACCGGGGCCTACGTAAAGACCTTCGGCATCCAGGATCTCAGCATCCTTGGGCACGGCCACGTCTTTTCCGTAATCCACGATCACGCCGTTATCGCAAAGAACGGTGGCATCGGGAACGAGTCTGTCCGGCAGGACAAGCTCTGCGTGAATGATGGCAAGCATTGATGTTCTCCTTTATTTATTTTTTTCAGCCTCGCTGCGGCGAAGCCTTTGCTGCTTGAATTGGGTGAAGGTCATGCCGTAATAGCGACGGAACATACGGCTGACGTAGTTGGTATCGGAAAAGCCTACCTGCTCCCCTGCTTGGGAGAGGGAATAGTCATAACGGCGGATCAACTCCACCATGTGGGAAAGCTTTCTGCGGTTGATGTATTCCATGAGGGGCACGCCCTCGGTAGCGGAAAAAACGTTGGTCAGATAGTTTTTGCTGACCCCCACCGCCTCCGCCACGTCCGATACGGTCAGATGCCGGTCGATATGCTCGGAAATAAAGGCCTTGGCCCGCTCGCAATGCCTGCGGGCACCGGGAGACTGTCCCGTCCCCGTACTGCTTGGCTCCGCCAGGCGCGACAGAGAATGGATCAGATGCATGAAGTCCCCGCAATCCTCAAAGAAACTGCGCTCCAGCCCGCCTGCCTTTGCGGTGGCGATGGCGCGGATACGGTCGAATACCTCGCCCGAAAGGGGAGAGGGCTCGATGACCAGGGGAAGGGTAAGGCTCCGTCCCGCAGGGGGCAGATATTCCTTCTGCGCCTTGGTGTGACAGCGAACGAGAAACTCCGCCGTGGTGTGGCGATGAAGCCCCTCGTTTTCGCATTGCACGGAAAAACGGCTGTCGGGCGGAATAATGAAAATGCAGTTTTCGCCGATGCGGAACCGCTCGCCCTTTTCCCCTGTCAGCAAAATGGGATTCTGTTCCACAAAGCCGATCTCCAGAAGCCCCCCGTCTCGGGGTGCCTTCCCGTAAATGCCCCAGCCCTCGTTTTTCAGCTCGTACCGATAACCCACCGTAGCCACGCTGTGGGCAAAGGCACACCGTACGAAGGTCAGGGAGGAAAGTCTGGTGTAGGGAAAGGACATACTGCACCTCTTACAATAAAAGTATAACAAATCCCGTGCCGCAACTCAATGCATTATTCAACGGCATCTGGATTTTTTAAATAAAATTTTTTTGACCTTTTGCAAAGAAATTCACATTTTTTGAGAAAAACAACAAAATAACGGCGGTCATAACAGAAAAACCACTGGTTTTATTGTAGCATATTTTCCGTATTTGTCCAGCATAAAATAATGATTTTCCTTGTTTTTTCTTGCTTGACAGTAAAAAGCACCCCATGGTATGATAGAAAAAAACGTGAGGTGTTCTATGCCTTCCAAAGTGTATTTTACCAAAGTCATCTCTCCCGAAAGCGTCTTGCGCCTGTTCGAGGCGTTGGCGATCGAGCTTCCCGCTCCCGTGGCCGTCAAGGTGCATACGGGTGAAAAGGGCAATCAGAATTTTCTCCCCCCCTCTCTGTGGGAGCCTGCCATCCGCCGTGTAAACGGCACCGTGGTGGAGACCAATACCGCCTACGAGGGAGAACGAAGCACCACCGAAAAGCACCTTGCTCTTCTGCGCGAGCACGGCTGGGATCAATTTCCTTGCCGCATTCTGGACGGGGAGGGGCCCGACCGCGAGCTTGCCATCCCCAAGGGCTTTGCCATTCAAAAGAATTACATCGGTAAGGATACCGAGAAATTTGCCTCCGTTCTGGTGCTGACCCATTTTAAGGGACATCCCATGGGCGGCTACGGCGGCGCCCTCAAGCAGCTCTCCATCGGCTTTGCCTCCGCCTACGGTAAAAAGTACATTCACGGAGTGGGCAAGACCGAGGATTTCTGGAACGGCGATCATGATTCCTTCCTCCGCGCCATGGCCGATGCTGCCGGCAGCGTGCTGGATCTGTTCCGAGGCAAATGCGCCTTTGTAAGCGTCATGAAAAATATGAGCGTGGACTGCGATTGCTGTGCCGTGGCAGAGGATCCCTGCATGCAGGATATCGGTGTTCTGTCCTCCTTGGATCCCGTGGCACTGGACCGCGCCTGCCTCGATCTGGTCTACCGCTCGGAGGATCCCGGCCGCGACCACCTTTTGGAGCGCATCGAGACCCGCAACGGCACCCTGACCCCCGCCGCTGCCGCGGCGCTCGGACTCGGCAGTCTCGAATATGAACTTGTAAGCCTTGACTAAATTTGGGAAAGAGTCGATTTTCGGCTCTTTCTTTCTTTTTTTCGTTGAACTTTCGCGGAAGGTATGCTAAAATATAGGGAAGAAAAAGAAAAAGGAGGAAATCATGGAATTTTCCGTCAATCATCCCATTTTATTTGTCATTGTCGGGCTGGTGATCGCCGTGGTGCTGGCGCAGTCCGTCTATTTCCTCGTGCGTGCCGTGAAGCGTGCCAAGGCCCTCGGCATTGCCTCCCAAACGGTGAAAAAGACCATCTCCTCGGCGGCAGTCTTTACCATTGCTCCCGCCGTGGCCATTCTGGTGGGCGTGGTGGCACTGTCCAAGAGTCTGGGTATTGCCCTGCCTTGGCTGCGCCTTTCCGTCATCGGCTCCCTCAGCTATGAGACCATTGCCGCCAACAATACCCTCACCGCCGCAGGCATGCAGGCGGGCTCCACCGTTACCGATCCCTCTGTGTTCGTCACCGTCTTCTGGGTCATGACCGTCAGCATTGCCGCAGGTCTGGTGCTGGTTCCCTTCGTCACCAAGAAGATCCAGGGCGGCATGATGAAGATGGGCATGAAGGATAAAAAATGGGGCGAGATCTTCAATAATGCCATGTTCCTCGGTATGATCTCCGCCTTTCTCGGCTACGTATTCTGCGACGTGGCGGGGGTGGTGAAGGGACAGACCGCAGGACTCATTCCCGTTTGTGTTATGGCCGTGGCCGCCGTGGTGATGGCGGTGCTGGGCCTTCTGTCCCAAAAGCTTAAGATCCGCTGGCTGACCGATTACGCTCTGCCCCTGTCTTTGGTGGCAGGCATGGCCTCCGCCATCCCCTTTACGGCGTGGTTGGCGTAAGGAAGGGGGAAAAGAAAAAATGAAAAAAAGCAATATGACTTATATGGAATCCGTCCATCGCGACGGTAAATACTGGGGCATCGGTGTAGGTATCCTCCTGCTTCTTTTACCTTTGATCGTTTCTCTTTTCTTCGGTGCCATGCCTCAGTGGGATGCTTTGCTGGGCGGTCTGATCGCCACCGCACCCATGTACTGGGCAGTGGGTATCGTGGAGATCTTTACCTACGTTCCCATGCTGGGCGCAGGCGGAACTTATCTTTCCTTTATTACGGGTAATATCTCCAATCTCAAGCTTCCCTGCGCCTTGGACGCCATGGAGCGCGCAGGCGTGAAGGCTACCGAGGAGGAGGGGGAGGTCATCTCTACCATTTCCATTGCCACCTCCTCTATCGTCACCACCTTTATCATCATTTTGGGCGTGATCCTCATCGTACCTCTGCAGCCCATTTTGGAGGCACCGGTGTTAAAGCCCGCCTTCGATATGATCCTACCTGCTCTCTTCGGCGGTCTGGCGGTGGTATTCATTTCCAAGAATGCAAAGCTTTCCGTTGCACCGATTCTTCTGATGCTGGCTCTGTTTATTTTCGTGCCTGCCTTAAATCAGAGCACCGTGGGCATTATGGTGCCCGTGGGCGTGGTATTTACCGTGGTCGTGGCAAGGATCCTCTATAAGAAGGGAGTGCTTTGATTTGCTGTACGTTCTGATCGCTTTGATTCTTGGCCTTGCGGCGCTGGCAGGCATCGTCAGCTACCGTACCTATCACTTTGTTCCCCCCGTGGAGGAGCAGAGTCCCGCGGAGCCAGAGGAATTTGACCGCGAGGCGCCCATCCGAGCGCTGCAGGCTCTGGTACGCTGTAAGACCGTGTCCTATCGGGATCACACCCTGGAGGATAACGGAGAATTTAAAAAGCTTTACGAGCTTTTGCCCCGCCTCTATCCCAATGTGGCGGAGACCTGCGAGATCCGTGCCTTTCCCGATCGCGGACTTCTTTATCGCTGGCGCGGCAAAAGTGCCGACACCCCTGCCGTTCTCATGGCCCATTACGACGTGGTGCCCGTAGTGGAGGAGGCGTGGGATAAGCCCGCCTTCGAGGGCATTTTGGAGGACGGCGTCCTGTGGGGGCGCGGTACCTTGGATACCAAGGTGACCTTCAACGGAATCCTCTCCGCCGCCGAGGCGCTGATCGCCGAGGGCTTCGTGCCGGAAAACGACGTGTATTTTGCCTTCTCCGGCGGGGAAGAGGTCAACGGCCTCGGTGCCGTCCACATCGTGGACTACTTTGAAAAGGAAGGCATCTCGCCTGCGTTGGTGCTGGATGAGGGCGGTGCCGTGGTGGAAAACGTATTCCCCGGCGTGGCCCGTCCCTGCGGCATGATCGGCATTGCGGAAAAGGGCATGATGGACGTGGAATACCGCGTTCGCTCCGCAGGAGGTCACGCCTCCGCGCCCAAGCCGAAAACGCCGCTTACCTCTTTGGCACGCGCCTGCACCCGCCTTGCGAAGCACCCTGCCCGCGCTCATCTGACCCCGCCCGTGGCGAAGATGTTCGATACGCTGGGTCGCCATTCCTCCCTGCTTTACCGCGTGATCTTCGCCAATCTTTGGCTGTTTTTCCCCGTGCTGGATCTGATCTGCAAAAAGAGCGGCGGTGAGCTGAATGCCCTTATGCGCACCACCGTAGCCTTTACCCAGGCCAAGGGCTCCGATGCCTCCAACGTGATCCCTCCCGAGGCCACCCTTGTTTCCAATATCCGTCTCAATCCCGCCGATACCATGGCCTCCTGCAAGGCGTATCTGGAAAGGACCGTGGCCGATCCCGACGTTTCCGTCACCGTGCTCCACGGCATTGATCCCAGCCGCATCTCCCGTACGGACGTGGCAGGCTGGGAAAAGGTAAAAAGAGCTGTGGAAGCCACCTGGCAGGGCTGTATCACCAGTCCCTACCTGATGGTGCAGTGCTCTGATTCCCGACATTGGGGTCGCATTTCCGATCGGGTCTATCGTTTCTCCGCCATGGATCTCACAAGCGCTGAGCGCGCTACCATTCACGGCAACAACGAGCGCATTCGCGTCTCCTGCGCCCTGTCCGCGGTGGAATTTTACCGCCGTCTCATGCGCACTCTGTAAAAGAAAAAGCGAGGTGCTTCACCTCGCTTTTGCTTTTGTAAAATTGCAAAAAATGTGGACAAGCTCTCGCTTTTTGTGGTATGATGACCTCAGACCCATATAGGAGGAAAATCAATGAAATCTTGGCTGAAAAATGCGATCTTCTACGAAATCTATCCCCAGAGCTTTTGCGATACCAACGGAGACGGCATCGGCGATTTTCGGGGAATTATGGAGAAGCTGGATTATATCAAGGACATGGGCTTTACTGCCATCTGGATGAATCCTTGCTTCGCCTCTCCCTTCACCGATGCAGGCTACGACGTGGAGGATTTTTATAAAGCGGCGCCCCGTTACGGCACCAACGAGGATCTGAAGCGGCTGTTCCATGAGGTCCATAAGAGAGGGATGCACCTGATCCTGGATCTGGTGGCAGGTCACACCGCCATGAGCTGCAAGTGGTTTCAGGAATCCATGAAGCCCGAGAGAAATGAATACAGTGACCGCTATATCTGGACCAACAGCGTGTGGAATCCCATCGACGGGATCAGCAGCATCACCGGCGAATTGAGAGGCATCTCTCAGCGAGACGGCTGCTGTGCCGTCAATTTCTTCACCACTCAGCCCGCCCTTAACTACGGCTTTGCCAACCCCACCCGCTCCTGGCAGCACGCCGTGGATTCCGAGGCGGCCCTTTCCACCCGCCGCGAGCTGATCAATATCATCAAATTCTGGCTGGGCATGGGCTGTGACGGCTTCCGCGTGGATATGGCCCAGTCCCTTATCAAAAACGACGAGGAGCAGGGACATAAGGAGACCATCCGTCTGTGGCAGGGCATCTTCCGCGAGGTGGCGGAGGAATATCCCGAGGCGGCCTTCGTTTCCGAATGGGGTGAGCCAAACAAATCCCTTCTGGCGGGCTTTGATATGGACTTCCTCCTGCATTTCGGCCCCTCCCGCTATAATGACCTGTTCCGCGTGGACGAGCCCTACTTTTCTCCCGAGGGCAAGGGCGATCTGGCAGAGTTCTTCCGCCGCTATATGGCAAATCTTGATCTGACCGAGGGCAAGGGCTTTATCTGCCTCCCCTCCGGCAACCACGATATGTCAAGACTCGGTCACCATTTGACTCCCCATCAGATCAAATTGGCCTTTGCCTTTATCATGTCCATGCCGGGCATTCCCTTTATTTATTACGGCGATGAGATTGGTATGAAGCACGTGCAGAACATTCCCTCCGTGGAGGGTGGCTACAACAGAACGGGCGCCCGTTCTCCCATGCAGTGGGATACCACCACCAACTGCGGCTTCTCCGCCGCTCCCTCGGATCAACTCTATATCCCCCTCGATCCCGATCCCGCCCGTCCCACCGTGGCTCAGCAGCAAAAGGATTTCGATTCCGTCCTCCATGCCTTGAAGGAGCTGATGGCTGTTCGTAAGGCCACCCCCGCCCTGCAGGAGAGCGCCGCCTTCGAGCCCGTTCATACCGAGGGCTATCCCTTGGTCTATCGCCGCAGTGACGGGGATTCCGCCGTGCTGGTGGTCATCAATCCCGCCGACCGTGAGGAGCCCTTTTCTTGCGATGCCGCCGTGCAGAGCGTGCTTTACAGCCTCGGCGGTACGGCCCGCGTGGAAAACGGGGTGCTTACCGTTCCCCCTCAGTCCGCCACCTATCTTGCTTTGGCATAAGACCGTGCTTTCTGTTGAAGGAGTGCCCTCGGGCACTCCTTTTTTTAAATTAACTTGTCAAAGCGCTCATTTCGCGGTACAATAGAGAAAAAGGGAGGTGACGCCATGATCCCCAAGGATCGGGTACTGGCAAGGCTGGATTTGCTTCTGCGGGAAAATGATTACCCGGGGGCAAAGCGCCTGCTGGAATACTGGCTGTCCGAGGCAGAGTCCATGGGAGACGACCGCGGCGCTCTGCTGATGGAAAACGAGCTCATGGGGCTCTGCCGCAAGCTTTCCGAGGAGGAAAAGGCTCTTTATTATGCGCAGGCCGCGCTGGATCGCGTGGGGCGCATGGGCATCGGGGATGCCGTGGGAGGAGCTACCACCTTTCTCAACAGCGCCACCGTCTGCAAGGCCTTCGGCCGTGCTGAGGATGCCCTCCATCTCTTTCAAATGGCGCGGGAGGTGTACGAGCGGGAGCTTTCCTCCACGGACGAGCGCTTGGCAGGGCTTTATAACAACCTGGGCCTGGCACTGGTGGATCTGGAGCGGTTTCGCGAGGCCGAGGCCCTTTACGAAAAAGCGCTTGCTCTTTTATCCGCTCTGCCCGACAAGGAGCCCGAGCAGGCCATTACTTATTTAAACCTTGCCACCCTGGCGGAAACGGAGCAGGGGATAGACGGGGGCAGGGAGGCTATCTCCGCCCTTTGCGAAAAGGCCCGTGCCTGCCTTGAGAAGGGCAGGGAGAGGCAGGACGGAAATTATGCCTTTGTCTGCGAAAAATGCGCTACGGTGTTCGGCTTCTACGGTCTTGAGGATTACGCCGCAGAGCTTTTATCCCGTTGCAGGAGGATCTATGAAGGGACTTGATTTAGCAAGAGAATATTACGAGGCTTACGGAAAAGCCGTGCTGGAGGAGGAGTTTGCCGACGTTCTGCCCTATCTTGCCGTGGGCCTTGCGGGCAGTGGCTCCGAGTGCTACGGCTACGATGATGCTCTGTCCCAAGATCACGATTTTGAGCCCGCTTTTTGCATCTTTCTTCCCGACGAAAGCATCGTGGACCGACGATACGCCTTTCGGCTGGAGCGTGCCTACGCAAAGCTTCCGAAGGAGTTTATGGGGCTGAGTCGCAGTCCCGTCTCTCCCGTTGGCGGCAGTCGCCACGGAGTGATCCGTATGGAAGAATTTTTCCTTGAAAAAACGGGCTCACCCGACGGGGCACTTTCGTTGGAGGCGTGGCTCTCCGTTCCGGAGCACGGTCTTTTGGAGGCTACGAACGGCGCAGTTTTTTGCGATCCCTACGGCCGCTTTTCTGCCATTCGGGAGCGGCTTTCCTATTTCCCCGAGGACGTGCGCCGCAAGAAGCTGGGGGGCTCCCTCCTGCTGATGGGGCAGGCGGGGCAGTATAATTATTCCCGCTGTGTGGAAAGAGGGGACACGGCAGCCGCTCAAATGGCCGCCTTTGAATTTGTAAAAAGTGTCCTCCACAGCATCTACCTTTTAAACCGTTCCTATATGCCCTATTATAAATGGGTCTTTCGTGGACTGCGTGAGCTTTCCGTATTGAGCGAGCTCGGCGGTGAGCTTGAGTATCTGGTCTCAAGCGGCAATGCCCCCGAGGAGGCGAAGGGGAAGGAACAGCGCATCGAGCGGATCTGCGCCGCCGTGGCGGAGGAGCTGCGCGCCCAAGGGATCTGCGCCCTGCCTTACGCTGAAATGGAGCCCATGGCCTACGCCGTCAACGACACCGTAACGGATCACGATCTGCGCAATATGCATATTCTTTCCGCCGTATAAGTCTCTCTTTGTACTTTTTTCAGAGAAAACGCAAAAACGGTTGAATCTTGTCGAAATTTGGCGCAATTCAAAAGAAATTCATGTTTTTGCGATACCATTCTACCTTAAGATTGAAAAAGCGATAAGGAGGAGGTCCTTTGAAAGAAAGAGTTTTATCGCTCGGAATTGATATCGGCTCCACCACGGCAAAGCTCGTGCTGATGGAGGGAGATCGGGTCGTATATAAAAAATATCAAAGGCATTTGTCCAAGGTTCGTCAGACCACCCTGGAGATGCTTCGTGAAATGCAAAGCAGCGTTTCCCTCGAAAAGGTGCGTGTTACCGTCTCGGGCTCAGCCGGCATGGGAATGGCCGATGCAGCGGGCTTACCCTTCGTTCAGGAGGTCTATGCCACCGGTGAGGTGGTAGCGCAGAGAGCGCCCGATACGGGCGTCGTTATCGAGCTTGGCGGCGAGGATGCCAAGGTGATCTTTTTCCAAGGCGGCGTAGACGAGCGTATGAACGGCTCCTGTGCCGGCGGCACCGGTGCCTTTATCGATCAAATGGCCGTTCTTTTGAACATGACGGTGGATGAAATGGATGAAGCCAGCCTTTCCGCCACGAAGATCTATCCCATTGCTTCCCGTTGCGGCGTATTTGCCAAAACGGATATTCAGCCCCTGCTCAATCAGGGGGCAAGCAAGGCGGACGTGGCGGCCAGTATCTTTCAGGCCGTGGTCAATCAGACCGTTACCGGTCTGATCCAGGGGCGCAGGATCAAGGGAAAGGTCATGTTCCTCGGCGGCCCGCTGTATTACTGCAAGGGTCTGCAAAAGCGATTCTTTGAAACGCTGAAGCTGACGGAAAAAACGGCGGTCTTCCCCGATTATGCCCTGTATTCCGTGGCCATGGGTGCTGCTATGGTGTCAAGAAAGCAGGAGCCCTTGCTCCTTGCCGACCTGATAGAAAGAATCGAAGACAGTGCCAAGACCGAATCACACCGAGCCGACCGTCTTTCACCGCTGTTCGTCAGCGAAATGGAGTACGAGGCCTTCCGCACCCGTCACAAGCGCGCTACCGTGCCTGCTACGAATATCGAAGGCTACAGCGGAAGGGCGTGGCTCGGCATCGATTGCGGCAGTACCACTACGAAGCTGGTCCTCGTTGGCGAAGACAGATCGATCTTATATTCCTACTACAATTCCAATCAGGGAAATCCCGTTACCCTTGTCCGTGACGAGCTTTTGAAGATCTACCGCCTCTGCGGCGATCGGATCACCCTTTGCGGAAGCGCGGTCACCGGCTATGGCGAGGAGCTGATCCGTCACGCCTTTCATATTGACGAGGGCATTGTGGAGACGATTGCCCATTACACGGCGGCCAAGTATTTTCAGCCGGACGTGGATTTTATTCTGGATATCGGCGGCCAGGACATCAAGTGCTTCCGTATCCGCAACGGTGCCATTGACGGCATCATGCTCAATGAGGCCTGCTCCTCCGGGTGCGGTTCCTTTATCGAGACCTTTGCCAAGGCCATGGGCTACGACGTGCAGACCTTTGCAAGGCTTGGTATCTTTGCCGAGGCGCCCGTCAATCTGGGCTCCCGCTGTACCGTTTTTATGAATTCCTCCGTCAAGCAATCCCAAAAGGACGGCGCAAGCGTGGAGGATATTTCCGCAGGCCTTTCGGTCAGCATCGTGAAGAATGCCATCTATAAGGTCATCCGCGCCGTTTCTCCCGAGGAGTTGGGAAAGCGTATCGTGGTACAGGGCGGTACCTTCTATAACGATGCGGTGCTCCGTGCCTTTGAGCAGGAGATCGGCTCTGCCGTGATCCGTCCCACGATCGCAGGCCTGATGGGTGCCTACGGTGCGGCCATTCATTGCATGCGTCTTTCCGAAAGCACGCTTCTCTCCGAGAAGGAGCTGAAGCTTTTTACCCACGAATCCTCCACGGCCGTTTGCAAGGGCTGTGCCAATCATTGCAGCCTTACCGTCAATCGCTTTTCGGACGGAAAGCGTTACGTTTCCGGCAACCAATGCTCCAAGGGTCAAGGAGAGCAAGGTGGCACGGAGCTGCCGAATCTCTACGCATGGAAGCGGGACTTTTTCGCTTCCTTAAAGCCTCTGCAGGGGTATCGCGGCAAGCTTGGCATCCCCATGGCTTTGTCCACCTATGAATTGGCCCCCCTGTGGCATGCGCTCTTTTCCTCTCTCGGCTTCGAGGTGCATTTTTCCAAGCAATCCACTCGCGCCACCTACGAGAAGGGACAGTTCACCATTCCCTCGGATACGGCCTGCTATCCCGCCAAGATCATGCACGGCCATATGCTGGAGCTGATGGGGGAGGGGATCGATACGCTGTTCTATCCGAGCCTGACCTACAACGTGGACGAGGGCGCCTCGGATAATCATTACAATTGCCCCGTCGTCGCCTATTATGCCGAGCTTTTAAACGGAAATATGGAGGAGCTGAAAAAAGCACGCTTCCTTTATCCCTATCTGAGCATTGATAAGCCGCGGGAGCTTGTGACCACCCTTTATCCCTGCCTGAGGGAGATTGATCCCTCCATTACCAAGGCGGAGGTCAAAGGGGCCGTCAAGGCCGGCTTTGAGGCATACAAGGCCTATAAGGCAGAGCTTCGTGCCCGCGGCGAAGAGGCCTTGGCTTATGCCAAAGAAAACGGAAAACGAACGATGATCCTGGCGGGCAGGCCGTATCATATCGATCCCGAGATCGGTCACGGCATCGATAAACTGGCTTCCTCCCTGGGCTTTGTGGTAGTCAGTGAGGACAGCGTTTGCCATTTGGCGCCCATACAGTACGTGAAGGTGCTCGATCAGTGGACCTTCCATGCGCGTCTTTACCGCGCCGCGGCGTTTGCGGCCGCGCAGGAGAACGTGGAGCTGGTTCAGCTGGTCTCCTTCGGATGCGGCGTGGATGCCATCACCACCGACGAGGTCCGTGCCATTCTGGAAGAGCAGGGCAAATACTACACACAGATCAAGATCGATGAGATCACCAATCTCGGCGCTGTGAAGATCCGCCTTCGCAGTCTGCTCGGTGCCTTGGAGGAAAGGAGGGATCCCCATGCAGGATAGAAGCTACGTCCCCTTTACCGAGGACATGATTCGGGATTATACCATCCTTGTTCCCAACATGCTTCCCATGCATTTTAAATTGGTGGCCAGCGTCATGAAAAATTACGGCTATCGCTTTGAATTGTTGGAAAATGACGGCCCCGAAATTGCAGAGACGGGCCTGAAATATACTCACAACGATACCTGCTATCCCGCCGTACTGGTGATCGGACAGTTTATGGAGGCGCTGCTTTCGGGCAAGTACGATCCTCATAAAACGGCACTGATCATGTTTCAGACCGGCGGAGGATGCCGTGCCTCCAACTACATCTCCCTCATCCGCAAGGCACTGAAGAAGGCAGATATGGAATACGTTCCCGTGATCTCCTTCAGCTTTGTGGGCTTAGAGAAGCATTCGGGCTTTCGGCTGACCGTGAAAAAAACGAAACAGTTGATCTATGCCGTGCTTTACGGCGATCTGCTCATGAATCTGGTCAATCAGACCCGCCCCTTTGAAAAGGAGCAGGGCTCCGCTGAGCGCCTGGCTTACGATTGGGTGGAACGTCTGGGGCTTGAGCTCGGTTCGTCCGGACACATCCGCTATAGGGATATTCGCCGCAATTACGACAGGATAGCGGAATCCTTCAAGGCCCTTCCCACGCACACACGCGATTGCGTCAAGGTGGGCGTGGTGGGCGAGATCTTCGTAAAGTACTCTCCCTTGGGTAATAACGACCTGGAGCGCTTTATCATTCGGGAGGGCGGGCAGCCGGTGGTTCCGGGACTGCTGGATTTCTTCCTGTACTGTGTGTACGATCAATTGACCGATTATACGGTCTATAAAAAGAACTATTTAAAATATCTGGCAATGAAGCCCGTTTGCCGCTTCCTCAATGCCAAGCGCGCACATATCAGCGGTGCGTTGACCGTCTGCGGCTTTGAAGGAATGACTCCCTTCGATGAGGTGGTCCATATGGCCGACGGCTTGATCAGCACGGCCGTGAAAATGGGAGAGGGCTGGCTTTTAACGGCGGAAATGATGGAGCTTGCCGCCTCGGGCTGTAAAAACATTGTTTGCACACAGCCCTTCGGTTGCCTGCCCAACCATATCTGCGGAAAAGGCATGATGAAGCCCATCAAGGAGCTTTGTCCCGACGTGAATATCGTGTCTATCGATTACGATGCAGGCGCCAGCCGCGTCAATCAGGAAAACCGCCTGAAGCTGATGCTTGCCAACGCTGTTCGTTCCTGAAGCGGACGGTTTGGAACTGCTTTGCAGCAAAAAATAAAGCGAGGTGAATTTTCACCTCGCTTTTTTAAAAGGAACGTCGAAACGCCCGTTTTCAGATAAACAGACCCCAAACAAAGGCAAGAATCAGAGAGACCGCCACGGGAATGATGCAGGAGGTCACGCAAATATCAAGGTAGGATTCCTTGTGCTTGCAGTTGGAAACGGCCAAAAGGGTCAGCACCGCGCCGTTGTGGGGCAGAGTGTCCAAGCCGCCCGAGGCAATGGATGCAATGCGGTGCAGGTATTCGGGATTCATGCCGATCTCCGCGGCCTTTTCCAGATACTGGGGGCCCAGCGCCTCCAGCGCAATGGACATACCGCCCGAGGCAGAGCCCGTTGCACCGGCCAGCACGTTGACCGCTACCGATTCGGAAAAGAGAATGGAGCCGGGCATATTCAGCATGGCGTTCTTCAGCAGGACAAAGCCGGGCACCAGCTTCACTACGGAGCCAAAGCCCACGGCGCAGGCCGTATTCATAATGGCACCCAAGGAGCCGTTGGCACCCTCGTTTACGGCGGGGAGGAGGGTCTTCAACTGATGCACGTTCATCAGGCACGCTACGATAATACCGCCGAGCAGGGCGACTACGATGGCCTTGCCGGAATCCCAATCGGCCAGACCGTATTTTCTTAAAACATCAGGTAGCACATTCAGCATGAGCACCACTACCAGAAGCGGTACGAGACCGCTGAGCCAGTGCCATTTTGGTTGCTCACGGGTGGCGGAGGGAGATTCCTTATGTTTGGGATCCTCCACAAAAAACTGTCCGTTTTTTCTGGCCTTGCTTGCACGCCATTCCAAATAGAGATAGCCGGGCACGGCGATCAGCACGGCCGCTACCAGACCCATGACGGGTGCCGCTGTAGGCGTGGTGCCGTAATAGGAAGTGGGAATGATATTCTGAATTTGGGGAGTGCCCGGAATGCTGGTCATGGTAATGCCGAAGGCACCGAAGGCAATGGCACCGGGTAGCAGTGTGCGGGGGAGATTTGCCTCACGGTAAATGGCATAGCCCATGGGATAAACAACGAATACCACAACGAACAGGGAAATGCCGCCGTAGGTCATCAAAAGACAGGGCAAAACCACGGCGAGGATGGCAAATTTTGATCCGATCAGAGAGATCAGCTTATTGGCAAGGGAGCGGGCCGCACCCGTCAGATCCATGATCTTCCCGTAAACCGCACCGAGGAAAAAGGCGGGAAACCAGGAAACGATATAGGCCGCCGTTCCGCCGATATAATCTTTTAAATAGGATTCCAGCAGATTCAGTCCGCCCAGCACCGCTACCAAAGCAGCGCAAACGGGGGCGACCCAAATAATGGAATGACCCCTGTAGGCAAGAAAGATCAACAGTGCCAGGCCAAGCACGATGCCAACTAAAGAAAGGATTGGTGACATAAGATGTCCTCCAAGAAGATTTTCATTCATTATATCACAAAGACGGTTGAATGTAAACTGAAATTTTGCATGCAAAAACGGCTTGTGTTTTGCTTTTGGCGGCGGGGCTTCTGATCGCGGTGCTCCTGAAAAAGAAGCCGGCTGCCTCTAAGGACCGCTCTTGAGTGTCGCCTCCTGCGGATGAAGGGAGCGTTTATCCAAAAATCAAAAAAAGCGGAGCGATCACTCCGCTTTTTTTAGTTGGTTCGATCAGTTTTGCTCATTTTGCTGATTCTGTAGCTTTTGCTGCTCCTCCTGCTGACGCTTGATCGCCTTCTGCTGCTTCAGGCCGTCGATCACGCCCGCCAGCACCTTTACGCCGAAGCCTGCGATTGCCAGCACGATGCCTACGACAACGTAATCGTTGAACGCAAAATAAACGCCTGCCACGACCAGCAGATAGCCGATGATGCTGAGAAACGTAGCAAATTTTGAATTTTTATAAACGGTAACCTTTGCCATTTTGATACACCCTTTCCTTTCAGATGCAACAATTAAAACATACCTTGCAAAAAAAGTCAAGAAAGCGTGGAAAACTTCCCCGCCTTCGTGCCTTTCTATCAATCGACGGAGAGCTTCTCCGTCTCGTCCTGGCCGCGCTCGTTGGTAAAGGAGAAAAGCCAGTCGTAGTTTTTATCGTCGCTATAAGCCGTGTCCCAGCAATTGTGGGCCAGCTTGGGATAGAGGATCAGCTCTGCCTGCCCTCCGAATCGGTTCACAGCCTTTGCCATCTGCAAACTTTCAATGGGATCTACCGTTTTATCGCAAAGCCCGTGAAAAGCACGGATGGGAAGATCACCGTATTCGTTTGCCATTCCCGCAATTCCTCCTCCGCAGATGGGCATTGCCGCGGCAAACCAAGGCGCGCGCAGGCAGGCAAGGGCCCACGTACCGTAGCCACCCATGCTGTTGCCGGTAAGGTAAATGCGGGTCTGATCCACATAGGGAAGCTCACGGAAGTACTCCACCAGACGGATCAAAACACCCATCCATTCGCTCCAGGTGCCGCTCTTGCAGTGAGGAGCAAGGAAAATATAGCCTCTTTCATTCTGACGGCTCAGAAATTGAGGCATACAGCCGTAACGCTGCAGCTTTTCCGTCGTTTCCGTGCGAGCACCGCGCCCGTGTAAAAAGATCAGTAGGGGATATTTTTTGTTTTCGTTTTCATCAAAGCCCTCCGGATAAGAGACCAGATAGGCCATTTCTTCAAATCTTTTTTCTTCCATGATTCGTTTCCCTTTCTGCAAGCTAACGGCTTGCTAAGCGTGTTAACTCAGGCATTATATCACAGCCTTCTCCAAAAGTAAACCTGTTTAAATTAAATCTCCTTAAAATATGGATTTTTTGCAGTTGGTTGCGTCGTGATGTGCTTTATGTCGGTCCGGGCAAGATACTTGGAGGCGGATTTTTCTTTTTAATAAAACGGAAACCTTCCCGAAATGTTTTAAAAACATGGATAGACTATGATAAATACACAAAACAAAGAAAGAGGGTGGCACAATGAATAGAAACGATCAGGATTTTCTCGTTCAAAAGATCCGCACACAATACACCGATAAGGAGCATACCGCTCTTGACGAGCTGAAGGAGCTGGATGCCAAGGTCAAGCGCCCGGCGAACGTGCTTGCATACGTCTTCGGCAGCATCTCCGCGATCATCATGGGAAGCGGCATGAGCCTTGTGATGACCGATATTGCTTCCGTTATCGGTCTTGCAGATCCTATGCTTTGGGGCATTGTCATCGGTGTGATCGGTATGCTTATGGCTATTGTAAATTATCCCGTTTATAAGGGCATCCTCGGCAAGCGCCGCAAAAAATATGCCGATAAGATTATCGCGCTCAGCGATAAGCTCTCGGTTCGGCATTGATCGGTAAGTAAGGCAACGTCCTCTCGGCGTTGCCTTGGCGTTTTGATGCCGCCTGGCTTCTGCTCGTTAAAATCAAGGCTATTTTTAAAAATACTTTCAACGCAAACAAAACTTTAACATTTGTGTGTTATACTGTATGATAAATGAAAGCTGTTTGCGGAGGTTGTGTCATGTTTCGAATACTGATCGTTGAGGATGACAGGGAGCTGAATAAGACTGTTTGCTCCTTTTTGAATCACAGCGGATACGAGGCAACGGGCTGTCTGAACGCTACCGATGCTTACGACGCGCTTTATGAGAATGTGTTCGACCTCATCGTATCGGATATTATGATGCCGGGGGTGGACGGCTTTGAATGTGCCCGAAACGTCAGAGCTCTCAACGAAGAGATCCCGATCCTTTTTATGACCGCTCGCGATGATATTGCCTCCAAACAGAGGGGCTTTCGCATCGGCGTGGACGACTATATGGTCAAGCCCATCGACCTTGACGAGCTATTTTTACGCATCGGCGCTTTGCTTCGCCGTGCCAAGATTGCCTCAAGCCGCAAGCTCGAGATCGGTCGTTTCATCATGGATGCCGATGAGCATACCGCCTATCTTGGTGATGAGGAAATCTCTCTTACCAACCGTGAATTCAGCATCCTCTATAAGCTCCTCAGCTACCCTAAAAAGACCTTTACCAGGACGCAGCTGATGGATGAGTTCTGGGATGCGAATACCGAGACCGCGCCCCGCGCCGTTGACGTGTATATGACAAAGCTCCGTGCGAAGCTGTCCGATTGTGAGGATTTTGAGATCAAGACCGTTCACGGGCTTGGCTACAAGGCGGTGATCAAATGAAAAAGCCGACCGTCAAAGGTGTATTGCGATCAGTCAGCAGCTTTCTGCTGTTTTTTCTGACTGTGGGATTTATTGTATCCTGCTGTATGATGCTGTTTTTGAGTATATTGGCAGATACTATGGAGCTTACGCTTACTACCGACAATATCGCCGCTGCTGCAAAGGTAACCTTTTGGAACGTAATTTTGATTACATTTCTTTTCAAATTTGCGGATTATATTCGCCGCAAGATCATGGTGGAGCGTCCGACCAAGATCATTACGGCCGCCACCGAGAAGATCACCGCCGGCGATTTTTCCGTTCGCATTCCTCCCATGAAAAGTGCCGGCACGGAGGGCTTTAATCAGATCGCTGCAGCCATCAACCAAATGGCAGAGGAGCTGGGGAGCGTAGAGACCTTACGTTCCGATTTTATTGCCAACGTATCCCACGAAATGAAAACGCCCCTTGCCGTTATGCAAAACTACGGAACGCTCCTGCAGGCGCCCGATCTGAGTGAGGAAAAGCGGATCGAATATGCCAAGGGCGTAACGGACGGCTCCCGCCGCATGGCGGATATGATGACCAATATCTTAAAGCTGAACCGCTTGGAGAACCAGCAGATCTATCCGCAGGCTACGGAGTTTGACCTGGGGGAGCAGCTTTGCGAATGCCTTCTGCAGTATGAAAGCGTATGGGAAAAAGCAAATATTGAGATCAAAACGGATATTGCCGAGGACGTGAAGGTAAAAGCGGATGCAGAGCTACTCAGCCACGTTTGGAACAACCTTTTTTCCAATGCTTTTAAATTCACGCCGTCGGGCGGCACGGTAACGGTATCTCTCAGCGCAACGGAGCACCACGCCGTGGTGAAGGTGACGGATACCGGTTGCGGTATGACCGCAGAGGTGGGGGCACACATATTTGAAAAATTTTATCAGGGCGATGCCTCCCATTCCGTTCAGGGAAACGGCCTGGGACTTGCGCTGGTGAAGAGAGTCATTGACATCATGCAGGGCGAGATCGGCGTGGAAAGTGCCGTGGGAAAGGGCTCTGCCTTTACCGTGAAAATAGGGCGGTGCTGACATGGACCTAAAGAAGCTCGGGAAAACCCTTCTGTTTCCCCCTATTGCCATCATGGTCATCCTCCTTCCCATCGCCACCGCGCTTCTCGTGTATTCCATGGCGTTTTTGGGAACGGCCTCGGTGCCCGCCGTGATCTCCTACGTACTTTCGGCCTATACGCTCACGGTATGGTGCTTTAAAATACCGGATCTGGTCCGTTTTTTCAAAGTCTTCAGGGATGAGAATAAGTATGCAAGGCTCTGGCAGGCCGATGCGAGGCTCAGAATAAACGTATCTCTTTACGGAACGCTGATCTTCAATACCGCTTACGCCCTGCTTCAGCTGGGCATGGGCCTTTGGCATCACAGCTTCTGGTTCTGTTCCTTAGCGGGTTATTATCTTTCCCTTGCCGTCATGCGGTTCTTTCTGGTGCGTCATACCCGTCGGCATCAACCGGGAGAAAAAATGCTGGATGAGCTGAAAAAATACCGCGCCTGCGGCATTGTTTTTCTTTTGATGAACCTTGCCCTTGCGCTGATGATCTTCTTTATGGTGTATTGGAACAGAACGTTTCATCATCATGAAATCACCACCATCGCGCTGGCGGCCTATACCTTCACAGCGCTGACAACGGCCATTATCAATACCATAAAATATCGCAAGTACCACAGCCCCGTCTATTCAGCGTCCAAGGCGATCAGCCTGGCTTCTGCGTGTGTGTCTGTGCTGACGCTGGAGTCCACGATGCTGACCACCTTCGGTGACGGAACTATGAGCCTGACGGGACGGCGCGTTCTGCTGGGGCTTTCCGGCGGCGCGATCTCCGCGTTTATTGTTGCCATGGCCCTCTATATGATCCTGCAGTCAAACAAAAGGATAAAGCTACTGAAAATAGGGAAGAGAGAACAGAATGGAAAACAAAGAAACCTTTAAGCTTATCTATTCCGCCAAGGAGCAGGAAGAGATCAAAGCGATCCGAAAAAAATACACCGCCCCCGAGCAGACCGAGGATAAGATGGCCCTTCTTCGCCGTCTTGACGGAGCCGTAACGCAAAAGGCTTCGTCCGTTTCCCTCGTATTCGGCGTTCTCGGCACGCTGATCTTGGGCGCAGGCATGAGCCTTGTCATGACCGATATCGGAGCGGTGCTCGGGCTTGTCGGTGGCACGGCTATGCTGGTCGGAATCCCGATCGGTATCGTCGGCATCGTCCTCGTTTGCGTGGCGTATCCCATCTATAACCGCATCGTTCAAAAGGAACGGGAAAGGATCGCTCCCGAGATCCTCCGACTGACCGACGAGCTGATGAAGTGAGAGGCATGCTTTTATGATTTTGCTCAGTTCCGGAACAGAATCACCGGTTTCCCAATTCTGAACAGATTGCCGGGCCCCGCCAAAAAGTGTGGCAAACTGCTCTTGGGATAGATTAGCATCATTTCTCCGTTTGTTTATGGCATTACCTATTAAAAGGCGCATAAACACTGGGGTTTTCGCTGGTTTTGTCCGAAAATTTTTGACGAAAAACAGCATATTTTGACCCATACATAGCAAAAGCGAGGTGAATTTCACCTCGCTTTTATTGTAAATTATTCTACAAACGGCAATAAAGTCATTCGCAGTTTTGCACAGCCGTATGGTATCAATGAAAGTTCTTCCACCGCAGAAACAGGTGTGCGGCTTTGCGGTATTTTTGCGCAAACGCTCTCATATCCATCCTCAAGTCCCCAATCAATCTTTTGCAAATTAGCCTTTATGGTAATAGGTGGTTCGCTCTGAGAGAAGGGAATGTGGCTGACGGTTTTTATTTCCGGTTTAAGTGATGTATCCGCGTATCCGTAATTCCAATCACTTTTCGGAATAAACTCGTAATCACAGTAGGGGAATTTTCTCACCACACCGTCTTTTTCATATTCGTGCATAATCTTTTCAACTTCTATCGGCAAAGAGAATACAAGATTGCCGTATTTTACATAGTTCAAATCATAGGCATATTTTTCAAAATGCGGTATGAAATCAAAGGAAATAACAAATTCGCGTTTTTCCCCTTTTGTTATGTTAAATACCAAGTGGTTTTGGGTTTCACTTTGACCGTTAACCACAATGTTTTCTGCATCTTTCGGAATTCGTATTTCAAATTTGAAATCTTTTTTTGCATCGACGGTATATTTAAGCGTATTGTCAAAAGGATAGTTGGTTTCAAGCGTAATAGATATATCCCCAGTTTTTAACTGACTTGGAATCGGCAAGACGCTTGCCACACTTTCGTCGGTATACATAAATGCCGATAACGCAAGTTTAGGCCAACCTTGATTGAAATTTGCGGTACAGCATCCAAAATTGGGTTCAAGTCCAAATAAATGAGCATCTTGGCGGTTTGTACGGAACAATGATTTGCCAGGGAATATTTGGCAGGCAAGTTGATTATTCATTTGCACATACTGGTGAGTCCACATATCTTCGCTGATTGTCGCCGGCAGGGCGTTAAAAGCCAAAACCTCCAAACGTTCAAGCCATTTTGTTTCACCTGTATATGCAAACAACAGCTCGTAGGAGTACATTTGCTCTACAACAGCACATAACTCCGTACCTTGAATGGGGGAAACGCCCGAAAGACACTCGTCACCGGTAAAGGTTTCTACTGCTGTGCTGTTATATTTTTTCAATATATCATATAGTTTTTCGGCAGCATCTGTATACCCGACATTCAACAAATTGTGGCTGACAGCTTCATACTTCAGCATCATCGCAAGGTTTACAATGTGTGTTTCACGTGTCCATTTATTAAGTGGGCGTTTCCACTTTGGAATAAATTCCTCATAATCTGCACCCTGCTCTTTCATAATCCGGGCAAG
>JAFQMA010000024.1 GCA_017414535.1 Clostridia bacterium
GACTGGTACAACGGCGGTATGGAGCATACCACCCTGCACCTGCTCTACAGCCGCTTCTGGCACAAGTTCCTTTACGACGTAAACGCCGTTACCTGTCCCGAGCCCTATGCCAAGCGTACCAGCCACGGTATGATCCTGGGTGAAAACGGCGAAAAGATGAGTAAGTCCCGTGGCAACGTCATCAATCCCGACGATATCGTGAACGAATACGGCGCCGATACCATGCGTCTCTATGAGATGTTCATCGGTGACTTTGAGAAGGCCGCTCCCTGGAATTCCGATTCCATCAAGGGCTGCAAGCGCTTCCTTGACCGCGTGTGGGGCCTGCTTGATATTTGCCGCGACGGCGATATCCGTCCCGAAATGGAAAAGAGTATCCACAAGACCATCCGCAAGGTTACCGAGGATATCGAGGGCCTGAAGATGAATACCGCCATCGCCGCCATGATGGCCCTGCTCAACGAGATCGCCGCCTCCGGCCACGTGACCCGCGAGGAGCTGCGTGTGCTGATCGTGCTCCTCAACCCCTTCGCCCCCCACGTGACCGAGGAAATGTGGCAGGTACTGGGCTTCGAGGGTATGCTCAACCAGTGTGCATGGCCTGTATACGACGAGGCCAAGTGCGTGGATACCACCGTGGAGATCGCACTGCAGATCTGCGGTAAGGTGCGTGCCAAGATGAACATTGCCGTAGGTGCCGAGGCTGCCGACGTCCTCGCCGCCGCCAAGGCCGAGCCCGTCATTGCGCAGCTTCTGGAGGGCAAGAGCATCATCAAGGAGATCTACGTTCCCGGAAAGCTCGTCAACATCGTTGCGAAGTAAGAATAGAAGGATCCTCTCCCGACGGAGAGGATCTTTTTTGCTTCTTCCATCAAAAAATGGAAAAAACTTATTGACACAATTCTTCTTTTGGAGTATAATAACCCTTAGTCGTGAAGACTGGTTTTGTTTTATCTCTTCGCTAAGTGCAAAGGGAGGGAAAAAGATGGCAGAAGTTAGAGTTAAAGAAAACGAATCGCTCGACAGTGCTATTCGCAGATTTAAGCGTCAGTGCGCCAGAAGCGGCGTATTAAGCGAACTTCGTAAGCGCGAGTGCTATGAAAAGCCCAGCGTGAAGCGCAAAAAGAAGTCTGAAGCTGCAAGAAAGCGTAAGTACAAATAAGATTTGCGGGATAGCGCAACACGGTGTGACCACCGTTCTTGCCTGACCGGCAGGAAGTAATGCCAATTCCGACCACACCGTGGGAGGAATTGGCTTTTTTTCTAAAACAATTAGATTTTTTGATAAGGAGATATAGTAGTATGGCAAAAATTAAGGCCGGCATTATCGGCGCTACCGGTATGGTAGGTCAGAGATTTATCACTCTGCTGGAAAATCACCCCTATTTTGAAATTGCAGGTCTCTATGCCAGCGCAAGAAGTGCAGGCAAGAGCTACGGCGAAAGCGTGGAGGGACGCTGGAAAATGGCTACCCCTCTGTCCGAGAAGATCGCCGCCATGTCCGTAGAGGATGCCGCTGACGTTGCAAACATTGCCAAGAGCGTTGATATGGTGTTCTGTGCCGTCAACATGCCCAAGGCCGAGCTGCGCGAGTACGAGGAGTCCCTGGCCAAGGCAGAGATCCCCGTGGTATCCAATAACAGCGCCAACCGTATGGTTGCCGACGTTCCCATGATCATCCCCGAGGTCAACCCTCAGCATACCGAGCTCATCCCTCAGCAGAGAAAGAGACTTGGCACCAAGCGCGGCTTCATCGCCGCCAAGCCCAACTGCTCTATTCAGAGCTATGTGCCCCTGCTTCAGCCCCTCATGGACTTTGAGCCCACCGAGGTGTTCGTTACCACCTATCAGGCTATCTCCGGCGCAGGCAAGACCTTCAACGAGTGGCCCGAAATGCTGGATAACATCATCCCCCACATCGGCGGCGAGGAGGAGAAGAGCGAGAAGGAGCCCCTGAAGATCTGGGGTACCATCGGCGAAAACGGTATCGAGAGCAAGTCCGACCTTACCATCAGCGCCCAGTGCCTCCGCGTGCCCTGCACCGACGGTCACATGGCCGCAACCTTCGTTCGCTTCAAGAAGAAGCCCACCGAGGAGGAGATCCTCAAGAGATGGAAGGAGTACAAGTCCGTTCCTCAGGAGCTGGAGCTTCCCAGCGCCCCCAAGCAGTTCATCACCTACTTTGAGGATCCCAACCATCCCCAGACCGGTGTGGACCGTATGACCGAAAACGGTATGGGTATCTGTGCAGGCAGACTGCGTGAGGATCCCATCTACGATTACAAGTTCGTCGGCCTTTCTCACAACACCCTCCGCGGTGCCGCAGGCGGCGCCGTTGAGGTTGCAGAGTTGCTGTTCCGTCTGGGCTACTTCGACAGATGAATACGCCCCTGGCGGAGCGGATGCGCCCCCGCAGCTTCGACGAGGTAGCGGGGCAAAAGCACATCCTTGGGCCAAAAGGGCCGCTGAAGCGCCTGATCGACGGGGGAAAGCTTACCAATATGATCTTCTACGGCCCCTCGGGGGTGGGGAAGACCACGGTAGCCAATCTCATTGCAGGCACGGCAGGACTGCCCTTCCGAAAGCTCAACGCCACTCACGCCCAGGGCTCCGATATTAAGGAGGTCCTGGCTGAGACCGAAGGGCTGGAGGGCATCGGCGGTCTCATCCTGTATCTGGATGAAATCCAATACCTCAATAAAAAACAGCAACAGACCCTGCTTGAATATATTGAGGACGGCAGAGTGACCCTCATCGCCTCCACCACGGAAAACCCCTATTTCTACGTTTATAAGGCCATTTTATCCCGCTGTGCGGTATTTGAGTTCAAGGAGCTCTCTCCCGAGGAGATCGGAGAAAATCTACGTCGCGGTCTTGCCTTCCTTAATGAGGAAAACGGCACGGACGTCAAGGCGGAGGAGGAAGCCCTTCGAATTGTTGCCGTCAATGCGGGCGGAGACGTGCGCGCCTCTCTCAATGCACTGGAGCTGTGCTACTATATTGCAGACGGCACTATCACCGCAGAGGACGCCGCTTCTGCCGCACAAAAGAATCTTATGGCCTACGACCGCTCGGGTGACGATAAGTATGAGCTTTTATCCGCCCTGCAAAAATCCATTCGCGGCAGTGATGAGAATGCGGCGGTCTTTTATCTGGCAAAGCTTCTGGAGCTGGGTGACCTGCAGGGCGCCTGTCGCCGACTTCTTGTCATCGCCTCCGAGGACGTGGGCCTTGCCCATCCTGCGGCGGTGAGCATCGTAAAAAGCTGTGTGGATTCCGCTCTGATGCTGGGTATGCCGGAAGCAAGGATCCCCTTGGCTGAGGCGGCCATTCTTCTGGCTACCTCCCCCAAGTCCAATTCAGCCTATATGGCCTATGCCGCAGCGGCAGAGGATGTTGCCAAGGGCTTGGGTAGAGATATGCCCTCCCGCCTAAAAAACAACCATGCCTTCGGCGTGGGTGAGGTGAAGAGCCCCTACCTCTATCCTCACGATTATCCCATGCACTACGTTTCCCAGCAGTATCTGCCCGATGATCTGAAGGATCGCAGATACTACGAATTCGGAGAGAACAAAAGTGAGCAGGCCGCCCGTGCCTACTGGGAAAAGATCAAGAAATAAAGAAAAAGGAAAGCAGAAATGCTTTCCTTTTTTGTTATCCCGGATAAAAAAACCACCTGCTATGCAGGTGGAATGTACGGACTTTAGTGTCAGAAGAGTCAAGTGGGGATGACAAAAAAAGCTCCATTCTGCTATAGTAAAAACGGCTACCAACCGAATTTAGCAGAATGGAGGA
>JAFQMA010000025.1 GCA_017414535.1 Clostridia bacterium
AAAAGAATGTTATGAAACTGAATATTGGCTTGAACTTTTGTTTGAAACTAATTGTATGAATAAAGATGATTATAAAACATTACAAAACGATTGCGGTGCTATCCGCAGAATGTTAATATCTTCACTCAAAACTATTAAATCGAAATAAGGGTTTGGGCATATGGTGCCGGAAGAATTAGACTTGTTAGAAATCGAACAAATATTGGAGAATTATCCCGATACGTACAATTTCTTAATGAGTTTGCAAAATAACCTTGCCGAAATGGGAGATTATGAAATATGGAGCATTGGAAAAAATAGGCAGAAAAGTTGCTTTTACTTTTGTTGTTATGAGTGGATTGATCATGATTATGCTGGCCATTTTTTTGATCATGACCTTGGCTGACTTCCAATCGGAAAGAGAGGGAAATATTGTTGCAATAGGAATGGCCGTTTTTGGCGGTTTGTTTATCCTTGATGCTCTTTTTTTGGTTGGTAGTGGGCTCAGTTTTGGTTTGTTTAAGATGGAAGAGAAAAATTATCAAGGCAATTTTTTCTTACAAGCGAAAAAAATATCTCCGTATATGGCATGCGGATTGCTTGCAGCCCCGCTTTTATTGTTGGTTAGCATTCCTATGTCAAGGTTTGCATTGGTTTGGATTTTGTTGTGGCTGCTTTGTTTTTCTTTTTCTCTTTTCCTCTTCTTGGTGCTCTGCATCGGTGCTTTGATGGAGCGAAAGCGGGCAAAGCCAAGCCCCGCGGAGCCCACCCCCTAAACCGCAAAAAAAAGGAAGCGACGAAGTTCGTCTCTTCCTTTTCATTTTCTCAGTCCTTGGCGGCGGTGGCGGCTGCTGCGGCACGCTTTTTGCGGCGGCGCTTTTCCTTTTCCCGCTCCCGCTCCTTGCGCTTGATTTCCGTATAGCGCTTGTCCTTTTCCTCGTAGAATACGCGCAGGGCCTCGGTGATGGTGTAGACCTCGCGGGTGGCGCGCCAGAAATGCTCGGGATCCTGATAGAGCTTAAAGCGCACCAGATACCTTTCTCCCGCGGAGCAGGAGGCAAGGCTTAAGTATTTATGGGGATTTTGAGGGATCATGGTCTCGGGGGTGAGAAAGCCGTCGCAGGCGGGACAGTCAAAGGGGGTCTCCCGCAGCTCCTTCAGCGCCTCGCCCTTGTCCCGATAGCGGATCCTCAGCTCCGTGGAGGCCAGGGGACGGGAGGTGATGTCACCGGCCAGAGAGGCATAATTTTTCATGCCCTCCTCCATATTCAAATGGCGGCAGATGATGGCGGTGCTATGGGCATCCTCCAAGGCATCGTGGGCGCGAAATTCGCCCTCGCCCAGCATTTCCATGGCATCCTCCAGCGCGAACTGGCGGCTTTGCTTTGCGATCTGATGGGCGAAAAACACCTGCAGGTCAAAGACCTCGGGCACCCATTTGTCATCCATGGCGTGCAAGCGCAGATTATCCAGCAGCATGGGAATGTCGTCGGGCCCCCAGGTGAGAAAGACGAAGTTCTTGCCGCAGAAGCGGCGCAGCTTTTTCATGGCCTTATCAAAGGGCAGGCCGTTTTTCAGATCCTCTGCCGTGAGCCCCGTAATGCGAGACACCTTGCGATGGAGCTTTTTATAGAATTTGGGCGCCACGCCCAGGCGCAGCTCCTTTTTGATGCGGAATTTTTTGTTCAGCCGCACGGCGCCGATCTGCACGATCTCACCCACCAGATGGACGGGCTTTTCCACCATGGCCCCGCGCCAGGCGGGCTGATTCCATTCCAGGTCCAGAACGATGTAATTCATAGGTTTCTTTCTTTCTTTTTTCTTACCCTACTGTTATAGCCGCAAATGAGAAAAAAGTCAAGTGCTCGCCTTTTTCGGGGAAGAAGGGAAATTTTTGAAAGATACTTGAAAAAGAGAAAAAGATGTGCTAAAGTAAGGGTAGTATTTTATGAAAGGGGTATATTTCATGGAACTTTTGAAGCAGATTTTCCCCTTCTCCTTCCAGGAGAAGAAGGACGTTGTGGCACTGGTCATCAACATTCTCATCCACATTCTGGTGGGTGCCGTGCTGGGTGTCGTATTCGGCCTGCTGGGTAAGATTCCCGTTCTTGGTATTCTGTTCGGCATCGTGGGAAGCATCGCCGGCCTCTATCTTCTCGTTGGCCTGGTTCTTTCCGTGCTGGATTATCTCAAGGTGCTCAAGTAAGAACAAAATGAAAAAAAGACCGTCCTCGGACGGTCTTTTTTTGTTGTAAATCATAACCACCCATTTGACGGATGGTTATGATTGATTGATCTTATTTTCGATTGTAATGCAAGAGGACGTGAGCATTCTGCGGATTCTGCCGCAGAGGTTACGGTATCTCTTGAACGTTGTTTCATCGATATCGGAAGAAGACAAAAGGAGCTTTAACCAAGATTCCGTTTCCATACATTCTTTACGGGCGATCTCAAATTTGGAAAGCATATCCGGAAGGCTTTGTGGGTATTGCGCTTCGGAAATATTGGCAAAAACACTGGAAGAAGATTTCTTCAACTGAAAAAGTGTATTGGAATTTCCTCTTCTACCGTTGAGGGATTTACACAATTCCTCAATGCCCGTTGCAAGTTCTTCTGAATATTTCAAAAGATAGTTTGTACTCATCGCTTGATCCTTTCGTTCCCAATCAAGGCGAAGCCTTGCATGGAATCAACACGAAGTGTTGGATGGAATCCGCCGTAGGCGGTATGGAATCAATCCGAAGGAAATACACGCTGACGCGTGATGCCATACAGTCGCAAAGCGACTGATTCCATACACCCTTGCGGGTGATGCCATGCCAATCCTTCGGATTGGATAAAAATAAGACAGTCGATTGACTGTCTTATTTTTTGGAGGCGCCACCCGGAATCGGACCGGGGATAAAGGTTTTGCAGACCTCTGCCTTACCGCTTGGCTATGGCGCCGTATTCGTGCGGGGATTATTATAGCATCCGTTCGGGGGTTTGTCAAGCATAAAATACAGAAAAAAACGCTTTTTTTCTTGACTTTTTTTCTACGCTATGATAGATTAATGTAGAAAAGGCGATGAAGGAAAGAGTACCTCCGATAGGGACGGAAAGCGAGCGAAGGGCGGTGGAAGCTTCGCGGTCACGGCGGTGGGGAAGATCACTCCCGAGCAGCGGACCGAGCATAGGGTGTAAGGCTCCGACGGTGCCCCCGTTACAGGGCAGGTGCATATAGGTGCACTCTCAGCACAGGTGGTAAACGAAGCTGTCTTCGTCCTTTGCGGGCGGAGGCTTTTTTTTGCCCTGCATAGAATTAAAATCACTTGAAAAGATAACAAAAAAGGAGGTTTTCCATGATCTACGAAAAGGTATCCACCGATATGAATTTTGTCGGGCGCGAGAAAAAGGTGGGCGAATTCTGGAAGGAAAACAAAATTTTTGAGAAGAGCATTGACAGCCGCAGGGAAGGGGAGCCCTACGTCTTCTACGACGGTCCCCCCACGGCGAACGGTAAGCCACACATCGGCCACGTGCTGACCCGTGTCATTAAGGATATGATCCCCCGTTATCGCACCATGAAGGGCTATATGGTCCCCCGCAAGGCCGGCTGGGATACCCACGGCCTGCCCGTGGAGCTGGAGGTGGAAAAGCTTCTGGGTCTGGACGGCAAGGAGCAGATCGAGGAATACGGTCTGGATCCCTTCATTCAGAAGTGCAAGGAAAGCGTTTGGAAGTACAAGGGCATGTGGGAGGATTTCTCCGGCACCGTAGGCTTCTGGGCCGATATGGACGATCCTTACGTGACCTATCACGATGAATTTATCGAATCCGAGTGGTGGGCGCTCAAGCAGATCTATGAAAAGGGTCTGCTCTATAAGGGCTTCAAGATCGTGCCCTATTGCCCCCGCTGCGGTACCCCCTTGTCCTCTCACGAGGTAGCGCAGGGCTATAAGACCGTAAAAGAGAAGAGTGCCGTGGTGCGCTTCAAGGTCATCGGGGAGGATGCCTATTTCCTCGCATGGACCACCACCCCATGGACTCTGCCCTCCAACGTGGCGCTCTGTGTGAACCCCGAGGAGGAATATTGCAAGGTTTCCGCCTGCGACGGTAAGGTATATTACCTTGCCAAGAAGCTGCTTGACGCCATTTTGGCTCCTCTGGCAAAAGAAGGCGAAAAGGCTTACGAGATCCTTGAAACCTATGAAGGCAAGGCTCTGGAGGGCAAGGAATACGAGCCCCTTTACACCGCTGCCTCCGATCTGGCCGCAAAGCAGGGCAAGAAGGGCCATTACATCGTTTGCGATACCTACGTTACCATGTCCGACGGTACCGGTATCGTTCACATCGCTCCCGCCTTCGGTGAGGATGACGCCCGCGTGGGCCGCACGTACGATCTCCCCTTCGTTCAGCTGGTGGACGGCAAGGGTAACATGACCGAGGGCACCCCCTTTGCAGGCAAATTCGTCAAGGATGCCGATCCCGACGTACTGCGTGATCTGTCCTCCCGCGGACTGCTGTACGACGCGCCCGCCTTCGAGCACGATTACCCCTTCTGCTGGCGTTGCGACACGCCCCTGATCTACTACGCACGCGGCGGCTGGTTCATCAAGATGACCGCCCT
>JAFQMA010000026.1 GCA_017414535.1 Clostridia bacterium
AAAAACCTGCTTACCTCAGGCTTTTCGGAAATGATCGAGCTTTCGGATGAAGTGTCTAGGGTAGAAATCGACGTAAAAGATGAGTGGGTTGGCAAAACGCTGATAGAGCTTAGCCTTCGCAAAAAATATTCTGTTAACGTTGTTGCAATACGAAACGGTGATAAGATCGGTACAACGGTTGATCCTTCACTCCCTCTTGAAAAAGGAATGCAGCTTATCGTTATTGCGAACACCTCGAAATTGCAAAAATTGAAATAACGCGGTGATTGTATGAAAGAACATAAGAAAAAACTGATCGCACCGATTATAGTAACCGCTATTACGGTTTTGTATTACATTGCTTACTTTGGCTTTTTAATATCACTGATAGACGGCATTTGGAAATGGCTATTGGGAATCATTCCCCTTGCTTTTACTGCTGTTATGCTCAAGGTTTGCATAGAAAGAATAAAAGAAATCAAGAAAGGTGAAGAAGATGATCTTAGTAAATACTGATTACATCAGCGGCAAGGAACTCGAAATGTTAGGTCTTGTAAAAGGAAGCACTATTCAGTCAAAGCACATCGGAAAGGATATTGCCCAAAGCTTTAAGACCTTGGTCGGAGGCGAACTTAAATCCTATAACGAGATGATGAACGAGGCTCGTGCTCTTGCTACCAAGAGAATGGTCGCAGAAGCTGAAGAACTCGGTGCAGATGCTATAGTCAATATACGCTATGCTTCCTCTGCTGTTATGCAGGGCGCTGCAGAAGTTATTGCATACGGAACGGCAGTAAAATTCATTAAATAAGAAAAAAGCGTTGCTTCGGCAGCGCTTTTTTTATTTTATATTGAAAAACGATGGATTTGCGAAATGTGTTTGTAGTATGTGTTTTTAAAGGTTCAGAAAAAACACATAGCAAAATCTCAGTGGGATCCTCATTATGACAGGTTCACTCAGTTCCTTTGAGATTAAGCCTCCAGCCATAATCGTTGTGATAGATCATCTGACGGGTCATGCCGCCGTCGATGCAAATATTCTCACCATCGATAAAGCCCGCAAGATCCGAACAAAGATATAACACCATGCCTGCAATATCCAAAGGATTCCCTACCCTACCGGACGGCTGTTGGAAGGCGTCGGGACCGCTGTAAACGGTAAAGCTCGTATCGATCCAGCCGGGAGAGACGGAATTGACGCGCACCTTCCCCGCCAGACTTGCTGCAAGGGCGTGGGTCAAGGCTGAAATGCCGCCCTTGGCGGCGGTATAGCTTTCCGTTTGCGGCTGGCTCATTCTGTCTCTGGAGGAGGAAATATTCACGATGGCCGAGCCGTCGTTAAAATACGGTAAAAGGAGCTTTGTAAGATAAAAGGGAGCAGTGACGCCTACCTGCATGGCATATTCAAAGTCCTCATAGCTCGCCTGCCCAATGCCACACACAGCCGGCGGAGCGTTGTTGATCAAATAATCCACTCTGCCGAACTCAGAGACGACCTTTTCCGCAAAGCGCTCAAGATCCTCCTTTTTTGCCAGATCTCCTACGAAATAACCGTTATCCGAAAGATCGATCGTACAAACGGAAGCTCCGGCAAGACGAAATTGCTCACAGATACACTGTCCGATGCCTCTTGCACCACCGGTCACAACGGCAACCTTGCCTTTAAAATCAAACGTGCTTTTCATCATTCTATTCTCCTCTGTTACTTCGTTTCATGGAAAGAGCGAGGTACAGCGCGTAGCCGCCCGTGACAACGGTGAGATACAGTGCGGGTACGATCTGAACAGCGGCGGAAGCGGAAGCATATTCGGTGAAAACCCCGAGGCCATTGAAAATGCCGTGAGCGACAATGCAGAAAACAAGGCTTTGGCTTTTCAAATAGATCATAACAAACATAAAGCCGGCTGCGGTGGCGTAGACCACCTGCAGCAGATTGGGAAGGAGCTCCGCGCCCGAACCATTGATCAGATTGATGATGTGCCCAATGCCGAAGGTAACGCTTGACACGATCACGGCGGCAGTAAGGCTATCCTTTCGCATAGCTTCAAAAAGCAAGCCGCGGAATATGATTTCCTCTAAAAAGCCAACGCAGAGCATAGACAGCACGGAAAACACGGCCTCCGTCGTACTCATCGGAATAGCAAGGCCCGGCCAGAGATTGGATGCAAACATGAGCAACACGGGTACGTAGAAAAGCATTGAGCGAAAAGATGCTTTGGGGCGGCAAAGGCCGAGTGCGACGGTCAAGCGATTCTTCTTTAAAAACAGAAGAAGAACTGCAGAAAGAAGTAGTCCAATGATGAGCGTGATCAGTTTTTCCACTCCGAGCATTTCGGATAACCCGTCCCCAACGGACATGAGAACACAATAGGCCACGATCCAAAGGATAGCAAAGGCAAGGGGACTTTTATGATACAGTTTTTTCAACATAACGCTCAAAATCCCTTTCATTTATTCGGCAAATCGGCAAATCCATTTTGCATAAGCTTGATCCGTGTTTCAACGGCATCCTTACTGACGGAGGCTTTTTCCACTGCATCAAAACCGTGCATCGTGCCGTGCGTTTCATTTTTAAACCAAGCCACCCTACCATATGAACACTCGCAATGGGTGGCTTAAGGCAGGAGAATGAAAAAAGCTCTTTCCTGATCTTATATTTCATTATTTCTCCTCTTAACACCGTTTGACAATGAATAAACAGAAGAAGCACCGCAGATCCACGGTGCCTCTCATTCTTAAAAAATACTCTTATTTCGGATAATACGTCCCAAGGCTGCGGCGGCAGCAATAGCAAACAAAACCCAACGGAGCCATAACAGATCGGCGATCAAATAATACACACCCGTGAAGACCAGCAGCACCGCCAGATAGAAGTAGAAGAATTTATAGGGATAATGGTATTCTTCTTTGATGACATATCGAGCCATAATAAGATGGAACAGATACAGCGCCCCGTAGGAAATCATAGTAGCAACAGCAGCACCAATCATACCAAAGAGTCGGACAAAAACAAAGTTGAGCCCGATATTGATGAGCGCGGCACAAATAGTTCCCAACGCAATGTTCTTGGTCTTCTTATAGTAAAATTCGAAATTGACAGGGAAGGTATAAAGAAAGGCCAAATAAATGCCGACAACCAAAATGGGAATCACGTCAATACTGCCCCAAAAATCCTTTTGCACGAAGAGCTTTACCACCTCGGGCATAGCCATAATAAAACCGATCGCCATACACGTGGCAAGAAAAACGTAGTTGTTAGTCTTGCGCTTCAAGCGTTCCATATGATTTTCACGGATATCGTCGTGATAAAAGGGTACCCAAGTAGTATTCAGCGCGTTATAAATGATGTTCAAAACGTTCACAAAGGAAACGGCAAAGCCGTACACACCAACCGCCGCATCGTTCGTCATTTTTTGCAGCATGATCTTATCGCTTTGGTGAAGCACAATATTGGACAGCGCATGAAAGACCACCGGCAGACAAAGTGACAACATAAAGCGCCAGTGTTTTTTACAAAACAGGCTTTTTCCCTTCCACAGGAAAAAGACGATAAAAGCCAGTCCAAATACGGCATACGGAATGGCATGCCCCCAAATGTAGCCCACATAAGGCTCGGAGTCGCGCATCCAAAAAAGAATGAAAAGCAAGGACAGGAGAACACCGCTCAGAGCAATCACGATGGAGAAGAAGAAATTGGTTTTCGCCTTTTTATGATAGGTGAAGCTTGCCAGTGCAAAATCCACAGCGTTTACACCAACACACTGAATCAGCATAATGCCGATGATCAGCGGAGTCAATTCCATAGCGGCAGAAATGGGACCGATAAACAAGAAAACAAATAAAACAAAAATCAGTGAGGAAACCAGAGAAATGCTCATAGCATTGGAGGCACAGCGCTCCCTCTCTTTCCCTTCGTGATAAAGATCGATCGCACCGATTCCCGCATTCATCTGCATGCCCATAATCGTGGCAAACAGAGTTTGATAGGTGGCATACACGGTATAGATACCGTAATTCTCAGCCCCCAGCAACCGAACAAAAACGGGAATGGTAAAGAAGCTGATTCCCTTCATTATGATCGGTCCTAACAGGTTAAAGAACACCACCTGATTCAATTTCTTATTACTGTTATTCATAGTATCCCTACTGTTACTGATCGTCAATGATCCCTTTTAAATCCTCCACGGTTTCTGCAACAATAACTTTGCCGGGATCTTGATAGAGGGAGCGAAGATCAGCTATCATTTGCGGTCCATCGGGAAAATCGTATCCGAAAAGCGGATAAATAAATACAACGGTAGGCTCCTTGCCGAACAGTATTTTCGGAGTAAACTGTGCAGTGGAAAAGAAACCGATTAAAACGTGAGAATCACGAATCTTCAAGGCGCACTCCAGCTCCCAAAGATTGTTGGTCCGATCCAAGGTAAGGCCTTCATAGCAGGCAAGTTCCTGTCTCGGATGAGCTCGTACCAAGGTGTGATCGGCAATAGTGGAAAGGAGCTGCTTTTCCCTCTCGGGGGCGTTCTTGCTAACCTCCTCCATGGGCTCGCCAAGCCAGATCACCCTTTTACTATCGTAGTCCGGATTATCCACATAGGAAAAAACTTTTTTAGCCGCCTCCGTCACCTCTGAGCATGGCTTAAGGGCGGGAAGCTGAACGATGGTATCGCAGAGAGTGCTTCGGCAGGTCTTTTTGTTATTGATATAAAGTTTCTTAATATCGTAACTCATGGGGCCGCGATGGAACACCCGATCGAAAATGCGATATAAGAAGGTATAACCAGCTTGACGAATATCTCCCCAGTATGAGCCGGTACCATCGTCGATAAAATACACTTGAAGATCCTTAATACAGCTATACAAATTGATGGCAAAAAGATTATTGCCTGCTACCACAAGCGTTTTATAGCCTTGCTTTCTTACGTCAATATCTGCGCGAAGATAGCGGCGAATGGTGTGATACGGCATCAAAAGACGCTTGATCTTATTGAATTTTGAATACCAGATCTTGCGTCGCTTATCATAGATGCTTACGTCATATACATGGCAAAAGATACCGGAGTCTTTCAACTTGCGGGAGAACGCTTCGGAATTGCGAAAATCATGATAGATGTAAATATCCGCATTCCCTCGGGCTCCTTCCACATCACTGAGCACGAAATTGATTGCATTGAATATCTGATACGGAGTCCAACAAACGAACACAAACATAGTCTTTCCTCCTTTTAGGACTTAATAAAGTACAGGACCTGATGCAAAAACAATAGCACGACTACAACGCAGAACGCGGCATAGTAAACAGCGCGCAGCCAGCCTCTGCTTTCCCGATGGAGCATCGACAGCACGGGCGGCGCCGTAAAAGCAATAAAAAAGCAAAGGCGGTCTGCGATAAAGGGTGTTTGAAAAGAGCCGATCGCCACCAGACATGTTAACTCAAAAAGAGAAAAATACTTCTTTTGCGAATCACTCACACGTTTTTGATAGGCTTCCATTAGGAAGACGAGAAGAGCAAAAAACGCAAGCTTTACAAAAAGAATTTTGTAATTGCTGAATTCCATATTTCCCATGTAATCCTGCAGTTTCCAGCCGATCCCCTGCAAAAATGCATTAGGAAGCGCCAGCAGGATCTTGGTCATGATTTCCGCAAACAAGGACCAAAGCACCGCAACAATGCCAAGCAATTTCCACTTGCGGAAAATGGGCAACAAAAAGCACAAGCCCAAAATTACCAGCGCAGAAGGGTGAATAAAGACCGCGATAAAGGAAAACAGGATGGAAAAATACTTTTTCTTGTCGTAATGCTCCTTATAGACACCAAAGGCGCAGAAGGCGTAGGCTAAAACGTTACGAATTCCGCTGACCATATGAAAATAGGGGCAGAGGGCAAGATTAAAGAGGAAGCATAGCATCATAGTCTGAGTGCTGATCTTCTCTTTTTTATGGAAGTCCCACAGCATGTAGGAAAGCATGCCGTAGCAAGCTATAACCGTAATGCATGGCAAAAGTCCCGGAACACCGATCCAAGCCACTAGAGCATACAGAAGATTGACGACGGGCAGATGGGTATAGATGCTCTCCGTAAAAATGTATCGATGTCCGCCCTGCTGCATTTGCTCCAGCAATTCATAATGACGATAAAGGTCCCAGGATTCGGGAGGCTCCACAGTCACACAGGCCAAGGCAAGACCGCCGATAAGCACAGCGGAAAACAGGATCCATTCACGCAAGCCCATCTCCAAGCGACGAAATAGGGCGGCGATCATGAAAACAAGGCCACACAAAATCAAAACAAGGCCGATATAAAACACTATTCAAACCTTCCGTTTCGATAAAAGTTTTCCAGTTTTTTAGCTTCGGTATCAATATCAAAGCCGGAACGAATCATCAAATCACGGTGATCTCTTCGAGACAAATCGCAATATTTTAAAACCGCATCGCTCCAAAGAGCGGGATCGGCAGTAATGGAAAGCTGCTCCACCTTATCGGAGATACAGATCATACTCGTTACGGTATCGGAGACAATGCAAGGAAGATCGCAGGCTACCGCCTCCGCGATCACTACAGGAAAGCCCTCAAAAAAGGAGGGCAGGAGGAAGACATCCATCGCCTGAAGAAGGCGGGGAACGTCGTCGCGCTTGCCAAAAAAGCGCACACTGTCGGCAATACCGAGGGCTTCGGCCTTTTGCTGCAAAAGGGAAAGATCCTCCCCCTCTCCAATCAGCCAAAGCTGAGCATTTGCCCGTTTTCTTTTCAGAGAGGCGAGCACGTCCAACAAATAGGATTGATTTTTGGGATACCCCAAATTGCCCACATGACCCAATACCAGTTGATCTTGGACACCCAGCATTTCCCGCACCTCGCAACGCACTTGAGCATCGAACACAAAGCGTTGTGTATCCACTGCATTGGGAACGATGGTAAAAGGACGCTCGCCATAATACCACTTACCCGCAAGATCGGAGCAGGCAAAAAAGTCGGTGGCGTAAGAAGGGATGCGCTTTCTACCGTATTCATTGATCATAAGGCGAATACGGCTTTGAGTTCCGTGCCCGGTGCTATGCGCATGAGAGATGCGCACCTTAACGCCGCATTGTTTGGCAATCTTCACGGCAGAGCAGATACCCGCCGCATTCAAATTGGCGTGAAACACATCGTACTTTTCCCGCAGAAGAAGCTTCTTCATTGCGCGCTTACTTTTGAGGGGATGTTTTCCTTTAATGGGCAGATGAAAAATACGGCCGCCGTGAGAGCGGATCTCATCATCATAAAGGCCTATGCCTTCTCCGAAAAAGCAGAAGTCAATTTGAAATGCATCCTTATTGAGACGGCGATAATAGTTGATCACCATGCTTTCAATGCCACCGACCCCCATCGCGCTGCCGCCCATGACGATCAATACTTTTATTTTATCCATTCTTACTCCTAAGCAATTTTCGTCTGAGTGTCAGAGGATATTCCACCAGTCGATAGTTCATGCACATCATTAAAAGCAAAACCTTTCTGTTGAAAGGTAGTTTTCCCTTGATAAGTGGGAGAAAATTTTTGCGCACGGAAGCCAGTAGCGTCTTGCGAATGGCGGCATGATCCTGTGCGTTTTCGCGACAACCGAATTTGAACATTTTACAAATCAAGCCAAAGTCCGCACGCTTGCGGTTAAACTGCGCCCAAGGCAAATACTCCGGCGTATGCGTCTTTGAAAGCTCAATAATGTTATCCCAAACACCTTGCAGCTCCAAATCCTTTTTGCGGAAGGAATTGCGGCTGATGCCTTCGGGGTTTTTGAAATAGTAATACCCGATCTTATCGGTCTCTACGATGCGCCTTGCGTGGATCAGCACGCGATAGTTAAAATCAATATCCTCAAAAATAATTCCTTCGGTAAAGCGAACCTTTTCAAACAACTCTCTTTTGAAAATCTTATCGCACACACAGTAATTAATGTCCGGCTTGGAAATGCGAAAGAAAATATCCAGCGCACCCTTTTGCTCCAGAAGCTCCGTCTTGTTGCGAAAAGGAAGTTCTACAAATTCGCGCTGAGAGATCTCAATCATATCGCAGTCGACAATATCCGCGTCATGAGTGCAAGCAAGCTCCAGAAGATGAGCGAACATATCCTCCTCTACCCAATCATCGCTATCTACAAATCCAAGATAGTCTCCCGTCGCTACGTCAATTCCCGCATTTCTGGCAGAACTGAGACCGCCGTTTTCCTTATGGATCACACGAATGCGTTCGTCCTCAGCAGCCAGACGGTCACAAATGGCACCGGAAGCGTCGGGACTCCCGTCATCCACCAAAATGATCTCAATATCCCGAAGTGTTTGCTTTCTTAGAGAAGCTACGCAAAACTCCAAATAAGTCTCCACATTGTAGACGGGAACTATGATGCTGATTGAAGGCATAATAAGCTCCTTTTAAATAAACAAGATTCCGGCAACGGGAACATTGATCTCGGAATAAGTATCCAGCCATTGGCGAACACTGCGGCTACTGTCTTCGAAGCGCTTCACCACAAAAATAACCTTTTCATGATCGCTCCAAGCAGAAAGCTCCAAAGCATCCTCGCTGAGCAAGGGGCGCGTATCAAAGGATATGCCTTCAGACGATGCCTGTAAGAAAAGCTCCTTCACACGGTCCAATTCTTCTTCCTTAAGACCGGTAAATACGTAGGTTTCCCCGCGCTCCAAGCGACGGATGATGAGCTTGAGCTGTCCTTGCAGACTGAAGTAGTGACGCTTAATAAACGCACGGTACAAAAATCGGTCAATCTTTCCTTTCAAATTCACAAAGGACAGATCGCCCAAAAGCAATTCTTCCCTCTCATCGGAAAGCTGACGGAAGCTATAAACACGGTCCTTTGCAGTATCGATCACCAGGAACCAAACAGCAAACAGGAAATCGGAAACCACGGCAAACAAGAAACCAAAAATAACAAATTTCTTTTTGGAAAAGCCTACAAATTCCTGCACACTTTTTTCGTCCTCATTCAAAGCGGCATATACCTGCTCAAGCCACTGCTCTGAAGAAGCATCGAAGTCCTTGGCAACCGCGGTATCAACCAAAATGACACGATGATCCCCTACAGCAGCAGTTACACTTTCGCCGTAGGATCTAACGTATTCTTCTATATACTGAGCAAACTGCTTGCAAATCGCCTCGTCATAATGTATCAACTGGATGCAAAGGCCGGTATCAGTGGATCCTGCTCCAACGCGAAAAATACTGCTAATATAATTCATGGAGTCATGCTGGAGAGAAATCTGCTGTGCAAGCTGCGTTTTAAAGGTAACACTGCTCAAGTGGAGAATATAAGCATCTCGCGGTGCTTTACCCAAATGCTCTTCTCCACCGATAACGATATAATTTAAAGAAGCAACGTAGTAATCCTCTGCCTCCTGCCATTTCGAGGAAAGCTCAGTGGCTTGGGTAAGCTCAGTCTCTCCGCTTTGATCGGACGTCAAATACCCAACCGTGTAAACGCCGGCACCGAAAAGTCCCATAACCAGCGTCAATATCAAAAAAATTCTCCATCGCTTGATGATGGAATAAATCAAATCCTTGATCAGCATTTTAACGTTCTCCTTTATATCCAAATAGCGAAAGGATTTCAAATATAGATAGGTTCGCCCCAACAAGAGCATCCCCTTTTAAACATTATACTACTTTTTTTTGGTAATTGCAAGCCAAAGTTATTCTACCCGTGCCACATGAAAAAGTATGCGATAAAATATCAAAAAAACGATTCTGCCCCCCTTTCATCATCACGAACAACCCCGCCGCCAACGTAAAATCTACCAGAAAGCAAAAAAGCTCCGATGAGAGAAAATCTCATCGGAGTTCTTTTGCTCACTTTGATAACTTTTGATAGTCCCGAAAAGATACTCTTCCTTTCTTATCGCACCTTACTGAAAATTTGCAATATGGCTCGTTCCTGCAATCAAGACTCGATCGATAACGTCCATGCTTTTCTAATAATTCTTCACCACAATAGGGGCAAAATAGTATTGCATTTTTAGTATCTTTATTAGGGTTTTCTTTTTTCCACTTTTCTAATCGCTGTTCATATGATACATTAAAATCTTTAATAGTTGATATTCTCCTTTTTCCGGAACAAATTATCTCTTCACTATTTGCATCAATTAAAAATTTGCAATTCAGACAATCTTCCTTAAAATATGCATATGACTTCTTTTTCCAAATTCTCAAATCAATCGGACAATCATCTATCTTTGGATCATTATCCGAAGAATCAATTTTTAATCGTTCGGAAACAGAATAAAATCTATTCAATTTCTCGTTTGCAGAAGCATTATATTTCCAAATTTTAAGGTCACTATTTCTAAGAAGAATTTGCGAAAGATCTTCTTTCGTTATAGTTTTGTCTTGCTTGCTTAAGTCGATCTCTATTGTTGAAATATTCGCATTTTTAATTTTTTCAAGTTTAATATCATCTATTCTGTGTGTTACAAATATTTCAACTATTAATACTTTCTCTCCCGATACCAACACAATATCAGGAATCATATCACAATATCTCTTTTCAAGTTTCACATTATCAATCGGGATTCTCCTTGCAGACGATAGCAGTTGCTTTTCTTTATTTGAATTTGGAAACTCAACAAAAACCTCCGGAAGCATGAATTCCTTGGCGTTGGATAAAATATCCTTTGCAGCAAGGTGCAGAGAGGTTTCATACCCATATTCGCAATTATGACCACTTCGATGCGCAAAATGATGAACTCGCTCTGTTCCCTTTTTAGCCACAAGATTTTCTTCGCACGAAGGACAAACGCATCCGCACTTTAATCCGCTTTCGACTTCCGAAATATGAACTACCTCTCCATTTTTTATAGCATATATCAGATTATTTTCGCTCATCAACTTGCCACAACCTTTCGACACTCATTTAATATTTGTTTTATTATAACATAGACAATATCCAATAAAAGGACTTTGTCGGTATTTTGTGAAAAAAATGCAATTCTTAAATAATAAAAATGAGATAAAGCAATAAGCCGCGACCATTGATCGCGACTTATTGCTTTTTTGAAAACATCGCCCTATTTTGCCTAAATTCACTCCGGTAGACTTACGGACAATAGCGAGACCCCCGTAAGCTGATATCGTTTGGCGTAGATTTGGCGTACTTTAAAGTTTTTTGAGATCTGCAGTTTCTCAAAAAACCGCATAAAATAAGGCTTTTTTGGACTTTTTTAGTCGATTGGCTTCATCGTAGGGAACAGGAGGACGTCGCGGATGGAGGCGGAGTCGGTAAGGAGCATGACCAGGCGGTCGATGCCGAAACCGAGGCCACCCGTGGGGGGCATGCCGTATTCCATGGCGGTGACGTAGTCGTAGTCCACCTCTGCTTTGGTGTCGGGCTCGGCGGCGCGCTTGGCGGCAACCTGAGTTTCAAAGCGTTCCTTCTGGTCGATGGGATCGTTCAGCTCGGAGAAGGCGTTGCCGAATTCCGTAGCGTTGATGAAGTACTCAAAACGCTCGGTAAAGCGGGGATCCTCGGGCTTCTTCTTCGCCAAGGGGCTATTTTCTACGGGGTAATCGTAGATGAAGGTGGGCTGAATGAGGTTTTCCTCCACGTAGGCGTCGAAGAACTCAATGAGGACGGTGCCGCGGGTAGCATCCTTGGGGATCTCCACGTGATGCTCCTTGGCGCAGGCACGGGCTTCCTCGTCGGTTGCCCAGGAATGATAGTCGACGCCGGCATACTTCTTGACGGCTTCTACCATGGTCATTCTTTCCCACTTGCCCATATTGATCTCTTTGCCCTGATAGGTAATGGTGGTAGAGCCGCAGATCTTCTGTGCCAGAAGGGTGTAAAGCTCCTCCACCAGATCCATCATACCGTGATAATCGGTAAAGGCCTGATAGAGCTCAACGGTGGTAAATTCGGGATTGTGCTTGGTATCCATGCCCTCGTTACGGAAGATACGGCCAACCTCATAGACACGGTGCATACCGCCCACAATGAGACGCTTCAAATAAAGCTCGGTCTCGATACGGAGGTACATATCCATATCCAAGGTATTGTGATGCGTAGCAAAGCTTCTGGCGGCGGCGCCGATCTCCATGGGGACGAGGATGGGGGTATCTACCTCCAAAAAGCCCTTGGAATCCAGATAAGCGCGAACCTCCTTCAAGATGGCGGAGCGCTTATAGAACACGTCCTTCACCTCGGGGTTCACGATGAGATCCACGTATCTCTGGCGGTAACGCATATCGGTATTGGTCAGACCGTGGAACTTTTCGGGCAGGGGGATGAGAGACTTAGAGAGAAGGACGATCTTCTCGCAATGAACACTCACCTCACCGGTACGGGTGACGAACACAAAGCCCTCCACGCCGATGATATCGCCGATATCCCACTTCTTGAAATCGGCATAGACCTCTTCGCCCACGTCGTCGCGCTTTACGTAAAGCTGGATATTGCCTTTTTCGTCTGCCAAATTGCAGAAGGAGGCCTTACCCATGATGCGGCGGCTGAGCATTCTGCCTGCGATCTTGACGCGTCTTTCCTGTCCCTCTTCATAAGATTCCTTGATCTCGGCGGAATAGGCGTCGAAATCAAATTTTGTGATCTTATAGGGATCCATTCCACGGCTTTGCAGATCGAAAAGCTTTTCGCGACGGATCGCTACCTGCTCACTGAAATTTTCTTCGGTACTGACTTCTTTTACTTGCTGATTCGTATCCATTTGCTTTTCCTTTTTTTTACAAAATCTCGAGAACCTTCATTTTGATAGCGCCGCCGGGAGTGTCGGCTGTGACCTCTTCCCCGGGCTTCTTACCCAGGAGAGCCTTGCCGATGGGACTTTCATCACTGATCTTATTGGCCATGGGGTCGGACTCGGTGGAGCCGACGATGGTATAGGTCACTTCTTCGTCAAAATCCAGATCGTAAACCTTTACGCAGGAGCCTACGTGGATCTGATTTTTCTTACCGCTCGCCTTGATGATCTCAATATTGGCAAGGGTATCCTCAAGCTCGGCGATGTGGCGCTCCACCTCTGCCTGCTCGTTCTTTGCTTCGTCGTATTCGCTGTTTTCGGAAAGGTCACCGAAGGCCTTGGCCTGCTTTAATGCTTCGGCCACCTCCTTACGCTTGGTCAGCTTCAGATATTCCAACTCGTCCTTGAGCTTCTGAAGTCCCTCTGCAGTCACAAAAGTGGGTTTGGATGCCATATCGTTTACTCCTCTGAAATATATATTTTAAATTTTGAGTTATCTGGGGTAGGAAATGTAGTTCATGGGATCGGTACGGATGGAAGCGCCGCCTGCGCCCACGGGGGCATAGATCACCAGATGAAGGTGAGGTCCCGTTGAGTCACCGGTGGAGCCGATCTTGCCCACCTGCTGGCCCTGAGATACCTTCTGACCGTAGGAAACGCTGATGCTGTCCAAATGGGCGTAATAGGAAAGGTATCCGCCGCCGTGATCCACCACGACCAGATTACCCCAGTCCCAATAGCTGCCCACGCGCACGACTGTACCTGCGGCAATGGAAAGAGCGGGAATCTTACCGTTATTGACCCAACCTCCGACAGCAATATCAAGACCTGAATGGCCGGAATGGAAGTGCTGGCTGATCCAGCCGGGGCTATGAACGGGTAAGGGCCAGATAAAATCGCCGCTATAGGAGCCCTGCGATTTGTTGGCTATATCCTGAATGACCTTATCCAGACGGTTTTCGATCTCTTTTTTACTGTTCTGGTTACGGTTATAGGCAGCCTGCTGGGCGGCTTGGTTATCCTTTAGCTCCTTCAGGCGAGCCTCCAGCTCAGCCCTCTTCTGATTGAGGATCTTAAGCACCGCGGTGTATTCTTCCTGCTTTTCCTTGCAGGTCTTCAAAGCAACGTCGATCTCCTCTTTCGCCTTTTCGATGGCCTCGCGGTCCTCCTTCAGGCTTTGGATGATCTTGCGGTCATACTCCAGCATATCGTTGATCACCTCCGAGCGGGAGATGATATCTGACAGATCGGTGGAGCCCAAAAGGAAATCGATATAGCTCATATTACCGCTTTCCTGAGCAAAGACGAGACGCTCCTTGAAGAGCTTGTAATTCTTTTCCATTTGCTCGTTGAGGCGGTCGATCTCCTCCTCCTTGGCCTCAGCCAAAGCGGAATACTCGGCAACGAGGGTGGATAGGGTCTCCACCTGCTCCTGATAGGTACCGATCTCGTCGTAAAGGAGGTTGACCTCCTTTTCGGCGGCGGCAACGTCGTTTCGTGCGGCGGTCAGCGCGGCGGAGATCTGCTTTCTTTTTTCTTCCAGCGCCTTCAGCTGGCTTTCCAATTCATTTTTGGTGGCGATGTCCTGGGAAAGAGTGGTGGCACCCGCTCCGGTAAACATCAGACACGTGGTGAAAAGCAGGGTCATGGAAAGCAAAAGTGCTGTGATCCTGATTTTTTTCATCGTCGTTTCTCTTTTCATATATTAGTTTTCACAAAGGAAGGGGATGATCTCCTGCAGCTGCTTATCCTCCTCGTGAGAGAGCAGATACAGGTTGTCAGCGCCCAGAGGCACCTCGATATCGGGCACGAGGCCGACCCCGTCGAAGGAATCGGACACGGGCGGCGAGAAGGAGGAGGTAGACAGAAAGAGAGCGGAGCCGTCATCCATTTGGATAATGCTTTGGGTGACGCCCTTTCCATAGGTACTGTCCCCTACCAGCATGGCAAGATCGTTATCCCGCAGGCTGGCGGCAAAGAGCTCTGCCTCAGAAGCAGTATTGCCGTTTACGAGTACGGCGTATTCAAAATGAACGCAATCGGAATCGGACCAGATCTTAGTCTCATTTCCGTTTTTATCGAAGGTGCGTGCAGATACGCACTGGGGAAGCAATCGGTCAAGGAAGCGGATGACGGTATCAAAATCGCCGCCGGTATTGTTACGGACGTCGAAGATGATGCCTGTAGCATCGGAGAGCACCATAGCATTCAGAGCGGCGGAAAACTCGTCAAAGGCGGCACCGCGGAAGGAATGAATGGCAATATAGCCCACGCCCTGCTCCAGCATTTCGTAGGTCACCTCGGGAACGGTGACGGTACGGCGGGTCAGTGACAGATTCATTTCCAGAACACGGGTTGCAACCTCGCGCTGAACCACAAGATCAACGGTCGTTCCTTCATCACCGGACAGAAATTCCACAGTTTCGTAGAAGCCAAGATCGGCGGCAAAGACCTCACCGATACGATAGATCACATCCCCCTTGCGGATACCCGCTTCGTCGGCGGGGGAACCCTTTACCACGCTGTAAACCACGATCTCGTTTTTGGCAGTGTCATAAGTAAGACGGACACCGATCCCTGCCACGCTCTGATTCTGACTCTTTTGATAACGGCGGTATTCGTCAGAGGTCATGTAGTAGGAATACTTATCGTCCAGCGATTCAAGATAGCCTCGGATCAAGCCGTTTTCAACGGCTTCATCGTCCAGATCCCCGCTGAAATACTGGCGGATCAAAGCGTCGGCCTGTGCAAGCTTTGAAAAATCGGACTGCGTCTTAACTAAAGCATCTACTTTGCTTTGGTACTGACCGCTGACCAGATGGAAGGTCACTTGGAAGGTCAATATAGCGGCGAACAGCATCAAAACGACGGCCGTCGCCAGGGTGATCTTCTTTTTCAAAGGAGCACCTCCTCTCTAAATCAGTCGCGATTGTATTTGCGCAGGGACAGAAGACTTCCGATAACGCCGAGGCCGATACCGACGCCGGCAAAGAAGATAACGTACTCGCGGAGCATGGAGCTGAAGGGTAGAACGGTAATCAGACCACTGTCTCCGATCGCCTTGGAGAGGAGCTGATATCCGTAATACATGATACCGAAGGACGTCAGAGAAGAGAAGGCACCGAGGATAATACCCTCCAATACAAAAGGAAAGGCAACAAAGAAGCCCGAGGCGCCCACGTAGCGCATGATGGAGACCTCTTCCCTGCGGCTGAACACGGCCAGCTTGATGGTATTCATAATGATGAAGACGGACACGACGAACAGAAGTGCCATAAGCCAGGTGCAGACCAGCACCACCACGTTCTTCACACTGTCGATCTTCTCGGCAACCTCGCGACGGTCGTTGATCTTATCCACCACGCCGAAGGTCTCCTCCTCTTCGTTCATAGCGTTGATCTGATAGGTCAGATCCGTCACACGGGAGGAATCGGTGTAGGTGATGATGAGCTCATCCTTGCAGGGGTTATCATCGTCGTACATTTGGAGAATATCACCATAATCCCCGTAGTTTGCGGCAAGATCTTTGAGGACCTCGTCCTTGGTGACCCATTCCACGCTTTCCACAGAAGGAAGCCGTTGGATCTTCTCCCGCAGCAGGCTCGTAGTGTGATCCTCCGTCTCACGGGTGATGAAAACGACGATCTTATTATAGGTATTGATCTCCTGCAGATTATATTCAATATTGGTGGTCAGTGCCCACGTGCTCCCCATCACGATCAGGGTGGAGATCAGAACGAACACAGTGGTCAAGCTCATAATGCTATTGCGGAAAATGCCCTGGAAGGCAAGGCGGAAGAAGTAGCCGACGTTATAGAATCTAAACTTCATCGAACATCCCCCCCTGCTTATCGCTGACGACCTGTCCCTCTTTCATGGTAATAACACGCTTTTTATAGTAGTTGACCAGGTTCACGTTATGGGTGATGACGATGACGGTCTTGCCAAGCTGATTGACCTTCAGGAGAAGCTCGATGATCTCGATGGCCATATAGGGGTCCACGTTGGCAGTGGGCTCATCGGCAATGACTACGTTGGGATTGTTGACCAGTGCGCGGGCAAGGGCCACACGCTGCTTTTCACCGCCGGAAAGCTCACCGGGCTTACAATCTGCCTTATGCTCCAGCCCCACAAGACGCAAAAAGTTTGCCACACGAGCTTTGATGGTCTTTTTGGACTCACCCAAAACGTGCATGGCAAAGGAGATATTTTCTGCGGCTGTCATATTGGGAAGGAGGCGGAAATCCTGAAAAACGATGCCGATGGTGCGGCGGAGCTTGGGAATCTTGAACTTGCTCATGCGGGACAGGTTGAACTTATCGATCATGATCCTGCCGCCGGAGGGGCGCTCCTCGCAAAGGAGAAGCTTGGTCAGCGTAGTTTTACCTGCGCCGCTGGCACCCACCACGAACACGAACTCACCGTCCTTGATCTCAAGATCCACATTTTTCAGAGCCTTGGTTCCGTTGGGATAGACCTTGGAAACGTTGTTAAACTCGATCATTGGTGCATCCTTTATCTTTCAAAATTAGAATTTTCCGGGCTTGGAGGAAAGGTATTTCTTAACCATAAGCGCTACCTTAAAGGTGATGGCGTGCTCAAACTCGCGCAGGTCAAGTCCCGTGATCTTACGGATCTTCTCCAAGCGATAGACCAACGTGTTTCTGTGCACAAACAGCTTTCTGGAGGTTTCGGATACGTTGAGATTATTTTCAAAGAAGCACTGGATGGTCAGCAGAGTCTCGCGGTCCAGGCTTTCCAAAGCCCCCTTCTTGAACACCTCGTTCAGGAACATATCGCAGAGGGTGGTGGGGAGCTGATAGATCAAACGGCCGATGCCAAGATTCTCATAATTGACCACGCTCTTTTCGGTATCGAACACCTTACCGACCTCGATGGCAACCTGCGCCTCCTTATAAGAACGGGCCAGCTCCTTGAGAGTGGAAACAACGGTGCCGAGTCCAACGATGACCTTCAAATAGAACTCGCTCTGGATGGTATCCACAATACTGCGAGCCAGCTTTTCGGTCTGTGCTCTCTCTTGGGGCGAAGAGAGCTCGTGAATGAGCACCACGTCGTTTTCGCCAACGCTGATCACGTGGTCGCGGTTACGGTCGGGATACATGTTCTGAAGGACGTCAATGGGGATCAGCTCGCCCTTATTGGAGAAGCGAACGAGCAGAACGACGCGATCCACGTCGTTAGACACGTGAAGCTCCTTGGATTTGACGTAAATATCACTGGGGAGGATGTTATCCAGGATGATGTTCTTGATAAAACTGGACTTATCGTATTTCTCGTCGTAAAGAGCCTTGATCTGACCGAAGGAAATACAAAGAAGGCCGGAAACAAATTTGGCTTCGTTGTCGTCCCCTTCCACAAAAACGTAATACTCGGTCTTGCCGTAGGCACCTACGGGACGGAAGAGATAGCCGGAGGAAAGGAAGGTCTCGCCGGTATAAAACAGCTCCTCCTTGACTCCCTCGATCACCTCGCCGATGCGATTGAGCTCACTGCAGGCGATAATGATACCATCCACGTCCACCACGCCGATGACGCGGTTTACCTCATCCTTCATCTGATGAACGACACTCTGGAATAAACGGTTAGACATTTTCTTCTCCTTCTTCTGGATGCGAAAAAATTATCGTTAAAATCTACAAAAGCATAGAAAAACCATTAGCATTATACACAAGGTTGAACATATTTTCAATAGAAAATCATAATTTTTAACAAATATTTTTGTCTTTTTTGACCAAGAGGGCAAAAATCCACGAAAAGATTTCCCGGAATTGACAAACAAATCGTGAATAAGGAAAGAAAGCATAAAATTACCGCCCGAAGAAACGGGCGGTGAGGGATCAATCCGTAAGCTTTTTCATCCAGTGTCCGAAGTTGACCTTGATAAAGCCGGGCACAGCCTTGAAGATCTGGTCGGCATTGAGACAGGCAATGACCCAGACGGGAGGCCATTTCAGCCAAAAGGCGGCAAGGAAGGAGGCGGGCAGAACGATACACCAGATGCTGATAATATCCAAACGCATGATAAACTTGGCGTCTCCTCCGCCGCGCACGATGCCCACGTTAACGGGCATCTGATAGGAGGTACCGATGCAGGTAACGCACAGCACCAAGAGGAATTGATTGGCAAGAGACTTTGCCTCGGGACTGATCTCGTACATGCCGATGATGGGATCCTTCAAGAAGAACAGGAAGGCAGAGGTCAAAAGACCGACACCCACGAAAATGACCTGCAGAGTGCGAGCATATTCCTTGGTTTCTTCGCGCTTCCCTTCCCCTACGGAGCGACCGATGATAACGGAGGCCGCACCGGCGGAGCCAACGGCGGCGACCTTCAGAACCTGAAACAGCGTAGAGGCTACAGAATTGGCGGAAATAGCGGCGGCATCCATGTGTCCGAGGATGACCGTTTGCAGGGCGGTGGAAAAGCCGAACAGACCGTCGGTAATCATTACGGGGAGGCAAGAGCGCAGAAAACGACGAAAAAGAGAGCCTTCGAAGAGCTTAAAATCGCGAAGCTTAAAGGACAGCTTTTTATCGGCAAATACCATAAAGAGGATCACGACGGCAAGCTCTGCCATGCGCGCAGCAAGGGTCGCAAGAGCAGCACCCTCGCTCCCCATGGCGGGAAAGCCGAAATGTCCGAAAATAAAAACGTAATTGAGAGAAACGTTGATCACCAGGGCGGTAACGGATACCCAAAAGCCGATCTTTACGCTTTCCACGGAGCGCAACGCAGGAAGAAGCAGATTGGTCAGGGCAAAAACGGGGTAGGTATATTTTATGATGCGAAGGTACTTAACGCCCTCCTCGATAATGGGCTCGGAATCGGTAAAGATGCGAAGGATGCCTTCGGGAAAAAAGGCGGCAAGGAGAAACATAACGGCGGAAAGGATCATTCCCACGATCAGGGCGCAAACGGTAACGCTTTTGACCTTTTCGCAGTTTTTTTGACCCCAATACTGACTGCCCAGCATGACCGTGGCACTGCCCACACCCAAAATAAATTGAGAAAAGATGAACTGAATCTGGTTGCAGGCCGTGGCTCCCGACAGGGCGGCTTCGCTGAAGTTTCCCAGCATGATATTATCCACCAGGTTCACACCCAAAAGGATCACGTTATTTAAAACGAGCACATACCAAAGGGAAAAGAAATTGCGGTAAAAGCTCTTTTCTTTCGTCAGGATCATGGGTCTCCTCTTTCAATCATACAAAAAATACCAAAGCGTAGATTATCATAAGGAAGAAAAAAAGTCAATAATTGAGATTTTTTTGCCTTACAGCTGGTATAGATCAATAACAGTTTATTATGGAAAAAGCATTGACTATCACCATAAACATAACTATAATGAAATTGCTTAGGTGTTATTCGATACCGAAATAAATACAAGGAGTACAATAATGACAAAACCCTTAGAAGGCATTAAGGTGCTTGACCTGACCACCTTCGTTGCCGCACCCGTATGCGCCAGAATGCTTGGTGAAATGGGTGCCCAGGTCATCAAGATCGAGCATCCCAAGGGAGACGGCTGGCGCGAATTCGGCATGAACTTTAACAGCCGCTTCAGCCACGACGAAAACCCTGTGTTTGACATTTACAATTCCGGCAAAAAGCTCATCGCTCTCAACCTGAAAAGCGAGGAAGGCAAAGAGATCTTCTGGAAGCTTCTGGAGGAGGCTGATGTGTTCGTGACCAATACCCGCCCCGATGCGCTGAAGCGTCTCGGTATTGATTACGACAGCGTCAAGGAGCGTTGCCCTTCTCTGGTTTACGCTATCGTACTGGGCTTCGGCGAACAGGGACCCGAGGCAGGCAGACCTGCCTTCGATACCACCGCCTTCTGGACCAGAAGCGGCTTTTTGAGAGATCTTGCCCCCTTGACCGATTCCTACGTGCCGATCTCTCCCCCCTCCGGTGTGGGTGATACGGTCATCGGCTATAACCTGACGGCGCAGGTCTGCGCCGCTCTCATCGGAAGAATGAAAACGGGCAAGGGCGATTTTGTCAGAGCCGGTCTTTACCATACGGGCATCTTTACCAACGGCACCATGGAGATCGTTACTCAGAGACCCTGGGGAAGAGATTACCCCATGTCCCGCGAGCAGGTTGGACCTCCCGGCGGCTGCTATCTGTGCAAGGATGGCGAATGGCTCTTTTTGGCAAACGGTCAGCTTTCCGTGTCCCTACCGAAGATGTTTACCATGATCGGCCGCGAGGATCTGATCGGGGACGAGCGCTACGCCACCCGCGAGGCGAGGATCGCCAACTCCAAGGAGCTGTACGAGCTTTTTGTGGAAGCTTATAAGACCAAGACCTGCGACGAATGGATCGAGCTTTCCAAAAAGGTAGATCTGCCGCTGGTGAGAATGAATCATTACAGCGACGTAACGAGCGACGAGCAGGCCTGGGCCAACGGCTATCTGGAAAAAATGGAATGCCGCAGCGGCGAGACAGTCATTATGCCCAGTGTGCCGATCGAAATGGACAGTGTCGGCGAGATCAAGACCGTACCCGCGCCCAAGGTGGGCGGCGATACTGAGGAGGTACTGCTTTCTCTGGGCTACACCAAAGAAGAGATCTGTGCTATGGAAGAGCGCGGTGCCGTATATACCGGCGAAAAAAACTGATGAAAAAGGAGCAGAACAATGGGTAAATTAACGGATAAATTCGCAGTGGTTACCGGTGCCGGCAAGGGCATCGGCAGAGCCATCGTAGAACGCTTTTTAGAGGACGACGTCAAGGGCGTTGCCATTCTTGAAATGGACATTGTCCTGGGCGAGTCTACCGCAAAAGAGCTGGATCCCACCGGAGAGCGTGTGATCGCGGTCAAGTGTGACGTTTCCTCTCAGGCAGAGGTCCACGCCGCCTTTGAGCAGGTATTCGCAAAGTTCGGCCGCGTAGATATTCTCGTAAACAACGCAGGCATTACCCGCGACGCCATGTTCCACAAGATGGGTGTTGATATGGCAAAGCTGGTCATGGACGTACATTTCTTCGGCACCTTCTATTGCTGTCAGGAGGTCATCCCCGGCATGCGCGAGCGCGCTTACGGAAAGATCGTAAACATTTCTTCCGTTTCCGCTCTGGGTAACGTGGGCCAGGCTAACTACACCTCCGCCAAGGCGGCCATTGAGGGCTTGACCAGAACGCTGGCACTGGAGGGCGGCAGAAAGAACATTACGGTAAATGCCATTTCCCCCGGTATGATCGATACGGACATCCTTAAGACGATTCCCGAAGACATTATGAAGCAGAAGATCGCTTCCGTTCCCATGCAGAGACTGGGTAACGTGTCCGAGGTGGCAAGCGTCGCTTCCTTCCTGGCCAGCGACGATTCCTCCTGGGTGACCGGCAACGTAATCCTTTGCTGCGGCGGTCAGAAGATCAAGGCATAAAGGAGGCAAACATGAAAAACGTAGTGATCGTAGACGGTCTGAGAACGCCCTTCGGACGCTTGGGCGGCGGTCTGCGTCAGTTTCATACGGTAGACCTTGGTGCCATGGCCATTCGTTCCTTAATGGAAAAAAGCGGTCTGGATCCCAAGGATCTGGATGCCGTATACTTCGGCACGGCAAACGGTGATGCCAAGTGCCCCAACCCCGCCCGCTTTGCTTCCCTGCAAGCCGGACTTCCTTACGAAACGAGCGCCGTAGCAGTGGAAATGCAGTGCGGCTCCGCCATTGCCAGCATCAACCACGCAGCATATCGCATCGCCATGGGCGATGCCGATGTGATCCTGGTGGGCGGTGCTGAGACCTTCAGCCAGCGCTTCGTCAAGTTTTCCACCTCCGTGGAGCCTTACAAAATGATCGCGCCTGCGGCCATCCCCCCTTCCCTTGCCCCGGCACCCGAGGACAACCTGATCATGCTTCAGGTTTCGGATCTGATGGCCAAGCGCTGGGAGATCAGCCGTGAGGCCTGCGACGAATTTGCACTCCGTAGCCAGATGCGTGCCAAAGCGGCAGATGAAAGCGGCTTTTTGGCAAAGCGCATTGCACCCGTTGTGATCCCCGCAACGAAAAAGACGCCCGAGGTCATCATTGAAAAGGACGAGCATCCCCGTCCCCAGACCACGGCAGAGGCACTCGCCAAGCTGAAGCCCGTATACGAGGGCGGCGTTACCACGGCAGGCAATGCCAGCGGCAGAAACGACGGAGCCTCCATGCTTCTCATGATGAGCGAGGAAAAGACAAAAGCGCTGGGCTACACCCCCCTGGTGCGCTGGGTGGGCGGCTGTGACGTCGGATGCGATCCCAAATACATGGGTATCGGCCCTGCCTATTCCAACTTAAAGCTTTTGCAGAAAAACGGACTTCGAGTCAGCGACGTGGACGTATTCGAATGCAACGAAGCCTTTGCGGCGCAAAACCTTTCCGTTATCAAGGAAATGGAGAACCTCAGCGGCGAAAAGATCGATCAGGCCAAATGGAACCCCAACGGCGGTGCCATCGCCTTCGGTCACCCCAACGGTGCCAGCGGCGGCAGAGTAGCTCTCTTTGCCATTCAGCAGCTTTTGGATACCGATGGTAAATACGGTATCATCTCCTCCTGCTGTGGCGGTGGATTGGGTGTATCCTCTCTGTTTGAGAAGATCTAAAATCAATGAGAAAAAGAAGTCAAGCTTGGCTTGACTTCTTTTTTTACAGTTCTATTTCGTAGAGAAACATAGAAAGGACTGCAGAGGCGGCGGTTTCAGTACGGAGGATGCGGCGTCCCAGCGTTACGGTAGGGATCGAAGCCCTGCGGAACAGTTCCACCTCACGCTCGGAAAGACCGCCCTCAGGACCGATGAAGAAGGAGGCGGTATGATACTCCCCCTCCCGAAGCAACATCTTCAGGGTTTTTTCTCCCTCCTCCTCCCAGCAGGCAAAGGCAAGGTCGTCCTTTTTCATTTCCTCCACCGCAAGCTCTACGGAGGGAAGCATGGTGACTTTGACCAGCTTTCCTCTACCGCATTGCTTGGCGGCCTCCTCGCAGATGCGGGTAAAGCGATCCAGCTTATTATCCTCCGAGGAGGGGGTGGGAATGCTTCGATCGGAATAAACGAACACCACGCGATCCACGCCCAGCTCCGTACACTTTTGCAAAATGGAATCGGTCTTTTTTCCCTTGGGCATTCCCTGATACAGCGTAATGGAGACCGAGGATTCACTACGACTCTCAGAGGCACTGACAGGGGTAAGAGATGCCTCCGGATTCTTTTTTCCGCCCGAAAGAGATGAAACGGTACAAAGGATCTCAAGGCCGTTCTCGGTGCAAAGGATCACCTCATCGCCCACTCTTGCTCTGAGGGACACGGACAGATGGAAGGCATCTTCTCCGCGTAGGAAAAGGGTCTCGGGCAGGCGATCGACCTCGATCCCCTCGCCTTTTATAAAAAATCTTGGCATAGGATCCTCCAAAACAGTAAAAACTACTTCTTTTATTATACCGAAAACCCCTGACTTGTCAACGAAGTGTCGCTTTGTTTTTCTTTTCTCTTGATTATGGAAGAAAAATGTGATAAAATAGGTGGAATTGAGCTGGAGGTAATATGTTAGAATTTCAACCAAAGCTAATGGAGCTGGCAAGGAAAGCGGAAGAGCGCATTCGTCCCGTCTTTGACGAGATCGATGCCCGTGCCTTTGTCAATCAGAAAAAAGTGTTGGAGGCTTTTCGCGAGGAACGCGTTTCCACGGAATGCTTTAACTTCACCACAGGCTACGGCTATAACGACATGGGCCGTGAGGTGCTGGATCGCATTTTTGCCCGCGTCTTCGAAGCGGAGGAGGCCTTTGTCAGACACAGTGTTTTATCGGGCACTCACGCCCTGACGGTGGGCCTGTTCGGTCTGCTTCGTCCCGGTGACACCATGCTGGCGGTCACGGGAACTCCCTACGATACGTTGAAAAGCGTGATCGGCATCAAGGGAGAAAAGGGTAACGGAAGTCTTGCTGATTTTGGTATTCGCTACGAAGAGATCGAGCTGACGGAGGAAAGCCGGCCCGACCTTTCCGCCATTGCGGAGCGTCTGAAAAAAGAAGACGTGAAAATGGTCTATATGCAAAAGAGCCCCGGCTACAGCACGCGCCGCCCCCTGAATAACGATAGTGTACGACAGGTGGTGGAGCTGGTTCGAGGCATAGGAAGCCGCGCCTTCGTGGTAGTAGATAACTGCTACGCCGAATTTTGCGAGGAGCACGAGCCCTGCTATTACGGTGCTGATCTTTGCATCGGGTCGCTGATCAAGAATCCCGGCGGCGGTATGGCCGAATGCGGGGGATATCTGGCCGGCACGAAGGAAGCCGTCGAGCTTTGCGCCCAGCGCTACTCTTGCCCCGGCATCGGTCTTGAGATCGGTGCTACACTGGGACAGACGAAAAATATCTACAAGGGCTTATTTTACGCCCCTCATACCGTGGCACAGGCACTGAAGACCGCCGTGTTTGCGGCCGCACTTTGGGAGGAGATGGGCTACGACGTGATCCCCGGATCCCTGGAGGTGCGGGCGGATATCGTCCAGCAGATCCTTCTGAGAAGCGGTGACAAGGTGCAGGCCTTCTGCAAGGGCTTACAGAGTGCATCCCCCGTGGACAGCCACGTGCTTCCCATTCCGTGGGATATGCCCGGTTATCAGGATCCCGTCATTATGGCGGCAGGCGCCTTTACGCAGGGCTCGTCCATTGAATTGAGTGCCGATGCTCCCATGCGCGACCCCTTTACCGTTTATATGCAGGGCGGTCTGACCTACGAAAGCGGTAGACTGGGCATCCTTGCGGCAGCGGCAGAGGTTTTGAATTTAGAAAAATAAAGTAAATTTACGGAGGTTGATACTATGGAACTGAAAGAAATGAAGAAAAAAGTCAATATTCCCGGCCCCGTCGTGGTGCTGGTACTGGACGGTGTTGGTCTGAACCCCTGCGAGAGAGGCAATGCCGTTTGCTGCTCCAACACCCCAACGCTGGACCGTTTGCTGTTGGAGTACCCCTCCTGCACTCTGAAGGCACACGGCACTGCCGTAGGTCTGCCCTCCGATGAGGATATGGGCAACTCTGAGGTCGGACATAACGCCCTCGGCTCCGGCCAGATTTTCGCACAGGGTGCAAAGCTTGTCACCAATTCCATCGAGAGCGGAAAGATCTACGAAGGAAACGGCTGGAGGAGCGTCAGCGAAAACTGCAAGAAGAACGGTTCAACCATGCATTTTCTGGGTCTTTTCTCCGACGGTAACGTGCATTCCCACATCGATCATCTGAAGGCTATGATCGCTCACGCCAAGGAGGAGGGCATTTCCCGCGTTCGCATTCACATCCTGCTGGACGGCAGAGACGTTGCGGAGACCAGTGCCTTGGATTACACCGAGCCCTTTGAAGAATATCTTGCTCAGCTGAACGGCAACGGCTTTGATGCCAGGATCGCCTCCGGTGGCGGAAGAATGAGCATTACCATGGACCGCTATGAAGCTAACTGGAAGATGGTGGAGGCGGGATGGAAGATCCACGTGCTTGGTGAGGGCAGAGCCTTTGCCAGCGCCAAGGATGCCATTGAGACCTACCGTGAAGAGCTCCACGTGATCGACCAAGATCTTCCCGGCTTTGTGATCACAGAAAACGGAAAGCCGGTCGGTACTATCGAGGATGGCGACAGCGTTGTCTTCTTCAACTTCCGCGGCGACAGATCCATTGAGATCTCCAAGGCCTTTACCGAAGAAAATTTTGACCGCTTTGATCGTGTACGCTTCCCAAAGGTTGCATACGCAGGTATGCTGGAATACGACGGAGATCTGCACATTCCTCCCGTATATCTGGTCAATCCCCCCGAGATCACCAACACCATGGGCGAATATCTTGCCAAGGCGCCCTTCCGTTCTCTGGCTGTCAGCGAGACCCAGAAATACGGCCACGTGACCTACTTCTGGAACGGCAACAAGTCCGGAAAGTACAGCGAAGAGAAGGAGACCTATCTTGAGATCCCCTCCGACGTGGTACCCTTTGAGCAGAGACCCTGGATGAAGTGTGCCGAGATCACCGACGTGCTTGTGGACGCCATCCTGGGCGGCGAGTACAAATTTATCCGCGCCAACTTCCCCAACGGAGATATGGTAGGCCACACCGGCTCTATGAAGGCCACCCGCATCAGCATGGAAGCGCTGGATCTTTGTCTTGACAGGATCCTTGCCGCCGTGGACGAAGCAAGGGGCGTTGCCCTCATTACTGCCGATCATGGAAATGCCGATGAAATGATGGAGCTGGACAAGAAGACGGGCCTTCCCAAGACCAACAAGGACGGCTCCTTGAAGAGCAAGACCAGCCACACCCTGAACCCCGTTCCCTTCATCTTCTACGATAACGTAGCAAAGGATCAGTACAGCGTCAATACCGCAGGCTCCTTCGGTCTGGCCAACGTTGCCGCCACGACCGTGAATCTCCTCGGTTACGAGGCACCCGACATGTGGATGGAGAGCATGATCGAGGTAAAATAAAATTACAAATGCAGAACAAACTTCCCTTTTCGTAAGGGAAGTTTGCTTTTTTCTTCACTTGTTTTTTTCCATTGCCTTTGTTACAATTGTTTTAGATTTTAAAAAATAAGGAGGATATCATGTTCCCCATTGACAGAATTAAAGAAAATGAAAGAAAATACGTGAACGAAGTGCTGGACGATGCCTTTCGCACCTCCTGCGGCTACAAAATGACAAGACGGCTGGAGGAAGCCTTTGCCGAGAAATTCGGAAGCCGCTACGCCGTCGCTTTTTGCAACGGAACGGCCACACTGCACATTGCCTTAGAAGCGGCAGGGGTCGGCATGGGAGACGAGGTGATCGTACCGCCTCTGACCATGAGCTCCACCACCTTCGGCGTTTTACACACCGGTGCTACACCCGTTTTTGCGGACGTAGATCCTGATACCTTCCTGATCACGGCAGAGGCTATCGAGCGCTGTATCACGCCACGCACCCGTGCCATCATCGCAGTTTCCCTCTACGGGCTTAGTCCCGATATGGATCCTATCATGGCACTGGCGAAAAAGCACGACCTAACCGTCATAGAAGACGACGCACAGTGCTTTCTCGGCAAGTACAAGGGCAAAACGGTGGGAACACTTGGCGACATGGCAAGCTTCAGTTTTCAAGCCTCCAAGCATATGACCAGCGGCGAGGGCGGCATGCTCATTACCGACAGCGAGGAGTTGGCCGCCAAGATTCGTCAGTATTCCGGATTGGGCTATGCAGGGATTACGCCCTCCAAGGGTAAAATTTCCAAGAATGATATTCAGAATCCTAACTATTCCAGACACGTATCTTTAGGATGGAACTACCGCATGAGCGACGTGGCCAGCGCCGTTGCACTGGGGCAGCTGGAGCATTTGGATGAGCTTGTTGAAGCGAGGATCGCCTGCGCCAAGCGCTTTGATGAGGCGATCAGCGGAACAAGCCTCCTTGCCCGACAGAAGGAAGGAAAGGAATACGTAAACTCTTATTGGGCCTACACGGTAAAGCTGACTGACGACTGTATTACATGGGCGGATTTCAGAGAAAAATTCATTGCATTCGGCGGCGACAGCGTTTACGCCGAATGGAAGCTGACCTACCTTGAGCCCATGTTTCTGGACAAGGTCTTTTTGGGTAGAGAGGCGCTTCTCAACGACTCCGTCTCTTATGAAAAGGGGATTTGTCCCGTGGCAGAGAAGCTACAGGGCAGGCTTCTTCAATTTAAGACCAATTACTATGACGCCGACGAGCTGGAGGCAGCCGCGCAGGCCTTGGAGAAGACCGTCGCATATTTTAAATAAAAGGGAGGCCTATGCTTGGAGGACAAGGAAACAAGGCGTGATTTTTCCTACGCACTGACTGAACTTTTCCATTCCGATCTAAAGATCCTATTCATCACCGATGACAAAGCAACCGCTGTGGATAGCGTTTCACCCGTTCACGTGCATTCCTTCTGGGAATTATTCTACGTAGAAGGGGGCGGCATGACTTTTGCCGCGGAAAAGGAAGTGATACAGGTCCGAGAGGGGCAGCTTTTACTTGTCCCCCCTTCCCTCTATCACGCTACCTTGGGCAACGGAAAAACCGAAAAGCACAGTGTGTTCTTCAGTGTCGAACGCATCAAAAACAAGGCAACAGATCCGCTGTACGATCGGTTTCTTGCTGCTTTTTCCGTCGAAAAGGCCCTTGTTTTCAATGACGGAGACGGTACGGGCAGATTACTAAAGGGCATTCTACGCCTTTCCGAGAATTCGGATAGTACGGCACGCTGGAGGGAACAAGCTCTGATGACGGAGCTGATATTCCGCTTGTGGGATCGCTTGGAAAAGGGAGAACGGAAAGCAACTCCATACCTTCCTTTGGAAAACAGTGAGCCCGTTTACAAATATGCCATTGAACGCCTGATGGATCTGCACCTTAACCGCGACATCGGCCTTGATTTTCTGAGCGATAAGCTATGCATTTCACCCAATGCTTTGGCTCGCATCATACGGAAGACGTACGGAAAAAGCTTTCAGGAACTGAAAACGGAGCTTAAAATGCGCAATGCAAAAAAGCTTCTGCAGGAAACTCAGATGACCGTCGGGCAGGTCTCACAAGCTATTGGATACAATACGGAGCGCGGGTTTCTTTCGGCATTTAAAAAATACGAGGGCATTTCTCCTACGCAATACAGAAAGAAATGATAAAAGAAGTCCCCACCAATCGGTGGGGACTTCTTTTCTGCACGCCGATGCAGATCTATTCTCTCGTGACCTGAAGCATACACATAAAAAACACGCCGACGATGCCTCCGATCACCATACCTAAGAGAAATTCCACTCTGATCCTTCCTTCTTTTTTTCGTAGTATGCACAAAGGATCGCTTTTTTATTCCTTTTCGTTCAAAGGATTGGTCGCCATGGCACTGCGCATTTGATCGTTACTTAAATGTGTATAGATCTGGGTGGTATTCAACTGCTCGTGGCCGAGGATATCCTTCAGCACGCGCACGTCAACCTTACCGGTTCCGTACATCAAAGTAGCGGCGGTATGGCGAAGCTTATGAACAGAAAGGTTTCTGTCGCCAAGGCCTGCCAGCTCCAAATATTTATATACCAATGCCTGGATCATTTTCACCGACAAACGACGGGAGACACGGCTGACAAACAAAGCATTTTCATCCTGACAGTGTATTCCCCGGCGTTCCTCAAGATATTCGCGAAGAGCATCAACGCACGTATCATTCAGATAGATCATGCGCTGTTTGGCTCCCTTTCCGGTAACGATCAGCTGCTTCATATCAGAAGATAAGTCGGACAGCGATATTCCTTGAAGCTCGGAGACTCGCATGCCGCAATTCAAGAACAGCGTAAGGATTAAGTAATCACGCTTTGTATTGGGTCCGCCGTGCTGCTTCACTGCTTTTAAAAGAAGGCGGCTTTCCTCCAGACTCATGAATTTTGGCAAAGCCTTTTTGACGGAAGGAGCATCGATCTCAAAAGCAGGACTTTCCTCTATGACCTTTTCCTTCACAGCAAGAAATTTGTAAAAGCCTTTAATGGCAGAAAGCTTTCTCGCACGGCTGGCATTATGATTACCGCGACGGGTCGCTACGAAAAGAAGATATTCATAAATATCCTGCGAGCGCACGGATGCAACGTCGTGATCCGTGATAGAAGACAGATCTACGTTACCGTTTTCATCGGCACGGGAGCGAAAAATATAACGGAAAAAGCCCGCAAGATCGATGCTGTATTCATAGCAGGTCTTCTCGCTGGCTCCCTGGATGGAAAGCTTATAGGAAATAAACCGCGCTACGGCAGGCGGAAGCTGCTCCATGTGGATATTCAAAATTTCACCTCCTTTTCTTAATTGTATCAAAGATACGAAAAAAATCAATAAAAAAATAAAGCGGCAAAGCCGCTTTATTTTTAAACGTGTTATCTGGAGGTTCTCTTCTTCATGGCCACTACAGTGAAGGCGGCAACACTGGTCAGCATAACGCCTACACCGAGGATCAGAAGAGCAGTATTATCACCGGTCTGAGAAGAGCCCTGTGCAACAGTCCCCTTTACGCTTCCGGTAATGGTGAAGTTACGGGAAAGGTTCTTAGAAACGTCGGTATCCGTCCACTGACCGCCGAGATAGACCTGCTCAACAAAGGTTACAACCAAGGTGTTAACACCTACGGGAAGACCTGCAGTAGAGAAGGAAGCGGTGGCATAGTCCGCATTGAAAGAACCGGTCAGCTTGGTGCTGTCGCCGTTACGAACACGGAACTTGGCGGGGACTGTGCGACGGTCGTACTCGTTGGGGGAGGTGTTATCCACACCGTCGGGTGTAACAGAGAACTTCACGGTCTCGCCAACCTTGTAAATGGACTTCATCACGCCGAACTCGTAACCGGTGGTTACCTTGCCGGGCTGAAAAGAGGTTGCGGAGGGAAGGCGGAAGGAAAAGTCACCGTTAGGATCATAGGTACCCATGAACTGGATGGGAGTGGGAACGTAGGGGATAGACAGGCTGTCGCCGTCGTTAGCAGTCCAATACTTGCTGACAGCATCGGCCCAAGTGGTGGAGGCACCACCGGCAAGAGGAGACAAGGGAGTGTTTCCACCAAAGCCGGTAGAAAGGAACACCTGAGTCTTGGAGTTGGCACCGGAGCTTCTGGAAACGGCAACCTGGAAGAAGTAGGAGCCGTAGATCTGAGACAGAGCCATCAGCTTTGCAGCGTTACCGTTATCAAAGTTGCCGTAGTTGGAATAAGCAATATCACCGATCGGGATCTTGTATTCAAACACGTAAACGTGCTCGTTACCGTTTTGCGTATAATTAAGAACGGTGTTATCCTTGTACTTGGCACGGTTCCAATCGCCGTAGAGACTATCGTCCAGCGTAGCGGTCTTAGAGATCTCGCCGTCAATCACCTTATAGGTTCTGTTGCCGGAGGAGCAAGCATAAGGAGAAAACTCACTGCCGTCCCAAGCGTAAGAATAGCTGTTGGAAAGACGGGACGCTGCCTCAGGAAGCTCGGGAGACTGGTTCATACCGATACGAACGCTGGCATTCAGAGTGGACTGACCGTTGGGAGTCATAATGCTGATCGCACGGTCACCCTTTACCTCCTCAGCGATATAAACGTACTCATCGTCATACGCCAGATAGGAGGCGATGGAAAAGTTCATAAATTCGGCGGCAAATGCAGAATAATCTGCAGTACCGGAGGAGTTGGTCATGGTAAGGCCGCTACCGATCTTAGCAACGTTCATCGCGCCGGTGGAGCCATATTCGCCGGGAGTGATGCTACCGTCAAGAGCGGGAGCACTGGATACCTCGTATGCGAGATAAATAGGCAGACCATACGCCCTCAGGTCGCGAGCAGTTGTGCCGTACTGAATGTAGGCGGTGGAGATATAGTCCTGATACTTTGCTCCAACGGGGAGACAAAGCAAAGACATAACGAGGACTACAGCCATCAAAAGAGATAAGATTCTTTTCATTATAAATGTCTCCTTATAGTTCTATGGACATTATAGCATTTTAGTTTTGCAGTGTCAATAGAAATTGCAAGACTTTTCTCCTCTCATTTGTCTTTTTTTAACGATTTTTTTGTCTTTTCTTCCTTTTTTTCCCGTATCCTGAACAAAATGGCTGCAGCTATGACGGAGAGAAAAAGCAGGATACTCGCTGCAACGGTAACAATGCTGCCGAAAATACTGCTCTCTTCCCCATTCTTGGAGTTTGATAAGTCCGATTCATCATAGAGGATTTCTTCATTCTCAGGCAATACAGCATCCGGATCAGGCAAATTTGATAAGAATTCGTCGGAAAGAGTCGAAGAGGAATCGGAGGGGATGTCCGTTGAAGCGGTAACGGAAGGAGACGGAATCGCAGGGTCGTCCTTCCCTACCGACCCAGGAGGCACTTGATCCGTAGGCAGAATCTTTGAAGGGGGACTTCCGACAAGGTAAACGGCAAGGGGCAGGACAGGGGTGCAATTGGCGGAATTAGGCTCGAGGCGCAACAAATATTCCTGCCAGGACTCACCGTTTTCACTGTAGGGGCAAATGTCCGTTACGGGAAAGCCAAGGCACAGAGCAAAGGGAGCCTCTCCCTTGGCAGGTCCGGCCAGTTCAGCCAGAGAGAATTCAGAGGTGAAGCTTACAAAATAAGGATCCCTTTCACTGTCAAGAATCGACGCAACGGCGGACGCGTCGCGGGAGGATAGAGTACGCATAAGATCTCCCCGTGGAACTCTGGCCTCCAAGATAATGTGGCAACAGTCTCCCTCCCGCACCAGAGAATAGGCCACGTCGTCACGGTAACGAGACGAATCCCAACAAGCACCCCGGTCGTCGGTATACGCGTTTTCTGCGGGATCGTTCAGGCGGTACAAGGCCTGCTTCTCCCCGTCCGATGCACGGCGAATTCTCGTGCCCGACATTGCAAGGCATCGATAATCACCGACAGAAAAGTAATATTGATTAGTCAGATATGCCGTCTTTTGATACAAATCTCCATGGGGAGAAATACCAATGCTGAAGGAAACATAATAGCAATCACCAAAGCGAGGATGCCGATATGGTGTGAGAAGCGCGGAAGATGAAAGCTGCAAGGAAAGACCTATGTAAAAATAAGAACCGTCGTAGCTCAAGCAGACGGTTTCCTCGGCAAGAAAGCCGGAAGCGGAAAGAGAGCTCGGATCCTGCTTATAATCACCGCCAAAGGAGGTAAGGGTCAGCCCTTGACCAAGAGGCACGACGCTCGTGCTAACATATTCATCGGCAGTAATGGCACCGTCCTGCGTCGGTGCCTGAACCTGTCTGCCGCCCTGCAGAAAAACGTTGGACAAAAGAGCGGAGCCTCCCTCAGGCAAGGCTGCGGCAGAAGTATTTATAACAAAAATCGACAGAAGCAGCATCACGAGAAGCCGCCTTATAGCAGAATAAATCATATATTTCATAAGCTCTGACGAAAAAAGGCGGTCCGCTATTCACGGACCGCCTTTTGGCATTTTATTTTAACGATTGCGAGCGCTGCGCTTCTTCATCACGAAGAGAACTACGGCAGCGGCGGCGCAAAGAAGCATCACGACGGCCAAAACCACAGTCAGGGTCAGATTATCTCCGGTCGCACCGGAAGCGTTGGTAGCAAGACCGACCACACGGTTGTTAACACCGCGGATTCCACTGGTAAGCACATTAGGGATAGTACGGGTAACACGGGTGCTGTAGGTGATTTCGTTGGGAGTGGTGGGAACACCGGTAGAGTAATCGAATCCGGGCGTATAGGTGCCGAGAAAATGCACAGGGTTCATCAAATAGTTGGCACCACGACCGAAGGCGGTGGTCAAAGCCTGCTGAATGGTGTTGTTGTACATGACTCCCTTGATCACGCTGTTGGCATTGGTATAAGCGATACCGTATGCGGGAAGCATGGTCTGAGCAAATACAAGCTCGCCCTCAACCAGGCTGTAATCATCACCGTTGGGCAGGACGAAATCAACGTCCTTGGAGGATTCCAGCTGCATAGCCACGCCCCAAGCGCCCCACTCGGGAACATAGTCCAGAGGTGCACCGTCTTCATACTCAACGTCGGTGATACGGAGGATGTCGCCCAAAGGCTGACGGCCCTCCAAGGTAACGTCCCATCTGCCGCTGGAAAGAACCTTTACGGTGTGCTTGGAATTGTTCTCCTTGAGCATGGTGGCATCATCCCAAACAACGCCTTCTTCATCAACATAATTGTCCTTGTAGAAGGACACAATGCTGAAGGAGCTTCCGTTGTAGAGAGCTACCTGACGGCCGTAGGTCTGCACGTCAACGGAAACCTTGCGCAGAGGAGCGGTAGGATCGTTATACAGATGGTAACGAAGCCATGCCACACTGTTGGAGGAGGAAGAAGCAACGATGTTGCTGTTCTGAGAGAAGGCACAACGAGTGTCGATAAACCAGTTGGTGCGGGTAGGCTCGTTAATAACGGTATTCACGGCAAAGTAAAGAAAATCGTTATCATAGGTCAAGAAGGACTTGACGTAGGCGGGCTCGTCTTCCTTCGCGGTGTAGCCGCTGATATCATAATAGGAGCCAAAGCCCTCGGTGCCGTCGGAATGAGCGGACATCCAAAGGTTATCGCCCACGGCGGCGGAAAGGGAGCAGCCGTTGTTGGGGCCGGGGTACTCACCGTTGCCGACCTGACCGTCGATGACGGGGGCAATCTCCGTAGAAAATACATTCATGGTGTGAAGGCCGTAAGCCTCCAGATTGTGAGAGTCGGTATCCTTAGCGAAGCCAAGGATATACTCCGTTGCAGATGCGGGCACAGTGAAGAGGGAAACCAGCATCATCACTGCGAAAAAGACCGATAAGATTTTTTTCATTGTGCGCTCCTTCAAAACATTGATCCAAAATGAGTAAAGGTATACTCATATCCGTTATCATGATACCATCGCTTTCAAAATTTGTCAACAATTTTTCCAAATGAATTTCGCCAAATTCAGGAAAAAAGGAATTTTTTAACAAATTTGCACTTGAAATACAGCCCCTGCTCCGATAAACTAAGATAAAGTCCAAGGAACGCAAACTTCAAGAGTGACAAAAAACGAAAGGAAACAGATATGGATTTCATGAAGCGAAACTACGGTCTGATCCTCAAGACCTTTCTCTACCAGGTTGTCATGAGCCTTTTCGGCTTTATGATGTACGGAGCCATTCGCACCATCCCGCTCCTCAGCGTTGTGGGTGCGGCCACCATCATTCTATTCTTTCTGTTTATAATGGGCTCGCAAATGTATCAAAAGGCCGCAAAGAATTGCGAATTTGACAGAGCTCACGGAACAAAGTCCTCGCCTCTTGCCGGATTCCTGCTTGCTCTTCTCGGCTTCATACCCGCCATCCTCGTGAGTCTTTACGGCTTCGTCTTTCCGCCCTATAACGCCGACGGTACCGCCGCCCATGCTACTCCCTTCCTTTTAAACAAGACCTTTTTGCAGGGCATGTATATCAGCGTAGTGCAGGCGCTTTTCAAAACCACCTCTCAGGGAGCCTCTGCTACGGTAGCCGCAGAAAATGCCCTCGCCCTCAATGGGCAGGCAAGGCTTTTCCTATTCACCTCCCTTCCCGGCATCATTACAAGCGGGATAGGCTATCTCATGGGTTACCGCAGCTTTTTGAAGGAAAAGAAATAAAAACGCGTTCGCCTCGGGCATGGAGCGGCGCTTCGGCGCATATCCTTACCCGAGGTGATTTATTTGTCCAAGCACGCTCAAGCTATGCATTTTACTTTGAAAATGGCACTGTTTGCCTTGCTCTGCATAGGAGCGATCCTTCTTTTGTCTCTTGCATTCGGATTATCTCCCCTTCGCGGGACAGGCACAGACCTTTCCGTACAGGCGCGCGGCGATTTCTCTCCCCTGCCCGTGGTGATCCTGGATCCGGGACACGGCGGACGGGACGGCGGAGCCGTTTCGATAACGGGAACGTCGGAAAAGCATCTGAACCTTGCCGTTGCAAAGAAACTTGGAGATTTTTTAGAGGCGGCGGGAATGCGCGTGATCTATACCCGTACGGAGGATATCGCATTGACCGATCCCGAGGGCGGCACGAAAAAGACCGCCGATCTGCTGGCACGGGTCAAGATCGCAAGAGGTGAGGAGAATCCGCTGTTCGTCAGTCTGCACATGAACACTCTTCCTCAGGAGCAATACAGCGGTCTGCAGGTATTTTACACGGAAAGCAACGCCTTAAGCCACGCCGTTGCCTCCACGATCCAAAGAGACATTCGTATGATGCTGCAAAAGGAAAACAGACGGGAGGCAAAGAACGCAGGTCACAGCATCTACGTGCTGGATCGGCTGGACTGTCCTGCCGTTCTGGTGGAATGCGGTTTTATATCCAATCATACCGAAGCGCGCCTTCTGGAAACGGAATCGTACCAAAATCAGCTTGCTTTCGTTCTGTCCCGTTCTATCCTGGAGGCGGCGGAGGAAATGGCGATTATTTAAAAATTGTTTATAAATTATAAGAAAAAAAGTTTTTTTTGCTATTGATTTTTGCAAAAGCTTGTGTTATGATAGATTGCAATGTCGTTGAAAGATGATTTCATCGCAACGTAAATAAAAACAGAAAAAGGTGAAAAGAATGAAAGAAGGACTTCATCCCTCCTACAAAGACACCGTGATCATTTGCGCTTGCGGTGCGGAATATCCCACCAGATCCACCAAGGAGAACATCCACGTGGACATTTGCGCAAAGTGCCATCCCTTCTATACCGGCAAGCAGAAATTCGTTGATGCCGGCGGTCGCGTTGATAAGTTCAACAAGAAGTTTGGCAGATAAGCTGTCGGGCTGTTTGCCCGCGTGAAAACGGGTAGAAGCGGTTGCACTTTTCCGGGTGTTACCGCTTTTTTTCTATATTCGAGAGGTGAATGCATGTTTGACAAAGTACCTACGGAGAAAACGGTCCCCACCGAGGATCAGACTCCGGAGAAGGCCATTCTCGTCAGCGTCGTGCTGGATGACGGCGACCTGATGGACACGGACGCAAGCCTTGACGAGCTGGAGGCTCTTTTGGAGACCGCCGGCGGCGTTTGCGTGGCCCGCATGGTCCAGTCTCGCCAGAAGCCCGAGCACGCTACCTACATCGGCACGGGAAAGCTTTTGGAGTTGAGAGACCTTTGTATGGCACTGAGTGCCGATCTGGTCGTCTTTGACTGCGAGCTTTCCCCCTCCCAGATCCGCAACGTAGAGAGCGTGCTGGAGGACGTGCGCGTCATTGACAGAACGGTATTGATCCTCGACATCTTCGCCCGTAACGCAAAAACCGGTGAGGGCATGCTGCAGGTCGCCATCGCCAACCTGAAATACACCCTGCCCCGTCTGTCCGGTCAAGGAGAGGCCCTGTCCCGTCAAGGCGGCGGAATCGGCACGCGCGGCCCCGGCGAAACGAAGCTGGAGACCGATCGCAGACACGTCAAGCGGAAGATCGCAAAGCTGGAGGAGGAGCTGGCGGAGCTGAGTAAAAAGCGTCGCACCCAGCGCAAGAGCCGCGAGAAGAGCGGCATCTTCCGGATCTCCCTTGCAGGCTATACCAACGCGGGAAAAAGTTCTCTTTTAAACTACGTTTGTCAAGACTCGATCTTGGCTGAAAACAAGCTCTTTGCCACGCTGGATCCCACCACAAGACGCTGGAGAATGCCTGAATTCGGCGAGGTGCTCCTCACCGACACGGTTGGCTTTATCAATCGCCTGCCTCACCATTTGGTGGAGGCCTTTCAGTCCACTCTGGACGAGGTGGTCTTCAGTGATCTGATCCTTTTGGTTCTGGACGCTACGGATCCGAAGTTTTTGCAAAAAACGGAGATCTGTGAAAGGATCCTGCAAGAGCTTTTCAACAGGAGAGATCTCGTGCCCGCCCCCATTCTGTACGTACTCAATAAAACGGATCTGGAGGAAAGCCGCTTCAACGTAGCCTCTTTCCCCAAGGGCAAAGAGTCCGTTTGCGTTTCCGCAAAGACCGGCAAGGGCGTCGAAGCTCTTGTGAAGCGAATCGAGCAGCTTCTGAAGGAGGCAAAGAAGGAATACTGCTTTCTGCTTCCGCACAGCCAAGGGGGGAAGCTTTCTATTCTGTATCAGACGGCAAACGTTAAGGAAGTAGAATACGAAACGGAGGGCATCCGCGTGACGGCCGTTTGCGACAGCAGGACCGCAGGCTCCCTCTCCGCATACGAAATAACATCACAAGGACGGTAAACCATGGCAGAAAAGAAAAAGCGCTCCAAAAAGGAAGCGGTGGAGGAGATCAAGCCCGCCGTGATCCACGAGCAACCCATTACCAGTACCCTGCGGGAAAACTATATGCCCTACGCCATGAGCTCCATCATTTCCCGTGCCATTCCCGAGATCGACGGTCTCAAGCCAAGCCACCGCAAGCTTCTTTACACCATGTATCGCATGGGACTTTTGAACGGTTCTCTGACGAAGAGTGCCAAGGTAGTGGGCGATACCATGAAGCTGAACCCTCACGGTGACGCCGCCATTTACGAAACGCTGGTGAGACTGACCCGCGGCAATGAGGCCCTGCTTCACCCCTTTGTGGAATCCAAGGGAACCTTCGGTAAGCAGTTTTCCAAAATGGCCTATGCCGCCAGCCGTTACACCGAGGTAAAGCTGGCTCCCATCAGCGCCGAGCTGTTCGGCGGGATCGAGCGAGATGCGGTGGACATGATCGACAACTACGACTCCTCCATGAAGGAGCCGGTTCTTCTCCCCTCCTCCTTTCCCAACGTTTTGGTATGTCCCAACACGGGCATAGCCGTAGGTCTTGCCAGCTCCATCTGTTCCTTTAACCTAAACGAGACCTGCGACGCCTCCATTGCGCTTATGCGGGATCCTACGGCAGATCTGTACGAGATCATGAAGGGGCCCGATTTTTCCACAGGCGGGGAGTTTCTTTACAACAAAGAGGAGATCAGTCAGGTCTACGAAACGGGTCGCGGCTCCTTCACGGTACGCGCCGTATGGTACAGCGTCCCCAAGGAAAATCGCATCATCGTAACTCAGATCCCGTATAACACCACGGTGGATCAGATCATCGAAAAGGTCGTTGCCTTGATCAAAGAGGGCAAGCTCCGTGAAATCAACGACATTCGTGACGAGATCGACCATACGGGCAAAAAGCTCATCGGCATCGACTTAAAGCGCGGCAGTGACCCCGAAAAGGTGATGGCAAAGCTCATGAAGAGCACCGACCTGGAATGCCGCTTTTCCTGTAATTTCAACGTGCTCATCGGCGGCTCGCCACATCAGCTGGGTGTGCGGGAGATCCTACAGGAATGGCATGCCTTCCGCTGTGAATGCCTCAAGAGAGAATTCTATTTTGAATTGGGGCAGAAGGAAGCAAAACTCCACCTTTTGCAGGGTCTGGAAAAGATTCTGGTGGACATTGACAAGGCCATCGCCATCATCCGACAGACGGAAAACGAAAAGGACGTTATTCCAAATCTGTGCCGTGGCTTTGACATTGATGAAAAGCAGGCGGAATACATTGCCGAGATCAAGCTGCGTCATCTGAATCGCGAATATATCATCAACCGCACCTCCGAGAAGGAAAAGCTCATCAAAGAGATCGCAGAGCTCGAGGCCCTGCTCTCCAGTCCCAGAAAGCTTGACAACTACATCATCAAGCAACTGGAGGGGATCAAGAAAAAATACGGTCAGGAAAGAAAGACTAAGATCGTTTACGAATTTGCCAGTCCCACCGAGAGCCTCAAGGAGGAAGAGGAGCCGGAATATACCGCTCACGCAGTAATCACCAAGGGCGGATACCTGAAAAATATTCCTCTGAAGTCCATCATGATGAGCGACAACCAAAGACTCAAGGAGGACGACGAAATCGTCTTTTCCGGAGAAATGTCCTCCCGCAGAGAGTTGTTTTTCTTCACGGACAAGGGACAGGTCTACAGAGCTAAATTCGGTGATTTTTCCACTACAAAGGCCTCGGAGCTGGGTGACTTCGTCCCCGCAAAGCTGGGCATGGACAAGGAAGAAAGGGTGGTCTGCACCCTGCCCGTTGAGGATTACAGCGGAAGCTTGGCGCTGGTCTTTGAAAACGGCAAAGGTGTTGTGTTCCCCATGGCAAGCTACGAAACCAAATCCACCAGACGCAAGTTGACGGGTGCCTTCAGCACACTCTCCCCCGTGAAGGGCATGTTCCTGATCCCCAAGGGCGAGATCCGCGAGGTCTTTCTGAAAACAAAAACGGGCAGAGCCTGCATCCTACGTACCAGCATCTTCCCTCAGAAGACCACCCGTACCAGTCACGGTTCTCAGCTGATGGCACTGAAAAAGAACGACGGCGTGGAAACGGCCTTTCTGACCGATACGACAAAGGAGCCGAGGCTTGCGGTGTACAAAAAGCCCCGCATTCCTACCCCCGGCATTCTGGTCAGTGACGTAGATCTGGCCGAAGCACAGGGAACCATGGATCTGAACTAAATAAAAAAGACGGTTTTTCTGAAAAAACCGTCTTTTTTTATGCTAAGGTTACCTTTTGCCGCGGTCATTTGCATATAATATCAAATATTATAAAGGAAAACATCTTTACAAAAAGGAGCTTTGGTGATATAATCATTTGGATTATAAGGAAAAGTTTACTCACAGTTTAAAAGTGCGGCAAGATCTGCCGAGCCGAAGTCGCAACACAAGACATAACACACAGGAGAAAGGACAAACCATGAAGCGAAGATCAAACGGAAAAGCATCGGTCTTTGACAAACTCAGACCGAGTGTCGTGATCGGCGTATCCGCCGTATTGTTGGCGTTGTTTTCTGCGGCCGTCTCCTTTTTTACGGAAAATCTTTTATACCTGACGCTGGGAATCAGCTTTCTGCTGTTGGAATGTGCCCTCTTCTGGGCCTTCGGCATATTAAGCACACGCCGTCGAAGTCATCGCGGAGAAAGACTCAGCCTGATCTCCACGCCTACGCTGGATTTCTTGGCCGATCTGGCTCAGCCCGCTACGGTTCTGAGTGAGGATGGCAGGATCCTATGGCACAACGCCTCCTTTGAAGCGGCCGTCCCCGAGGAAAAGCAGGGCCTCCAAATGCTGGAGGAGTTGACGGATGAGCCCGTCGCGCTGACAAGACTGATACAGGAGGAAAGCGATGAGCTTGCTCTCTCTCCCGTAGAGGCCTATCTTTCCGGCATCAAGTACGAGCTTGTATCTTACCGCATTATCGGCGAAGGACGAACCTGCCTCGTGGTGCTCTGGACCTCTCAGGAAAGAGCACAGGAGCTGGAGGCACTTCTTGCGGACCGAAACGCCGTGGTATCCTATATTGCCGTAGATAACTACGCGGAGGCGGCCGGCTTCCTGCAGGGCAACTATCGCACCATCGCCGCAAAGATCTCCATTCTTTTAAAGGAATGGGCAGAAGAAATGAACGGCATCCTGCAGGAAGTGGACAGCGACCGCTACATCCTCATCATGGAAGAAAAGCATCTGGCCGGCGTGAAAGAGAAGCGCTTTGACATTCTCGACCGCGTCAGAGAACTGAGTGAGGGAGACGTTGAGATCCCCGTGACCATTTCCGTGGGCTGTGCCTGCGTAAGCGGAACCATGCAGCAAAAGGAAAATGCGGCCCATCAGGCGCTGGATCTTGCCTTGCAGCGTGGCGGTGACCAGGCCGTCTTGAAAATGTGGGACAACGCAACGGAATATTACGGCGGCAAGACCAAGACCGTACAGAAGAGGACCAAGATCCGCAGTCGCATCGTAGCCTCACGCGTGGAGAATCTGCTGAAGGAGGCCTCCAACGTTTTGATCATGGGTCACCGCTTTGCCGATCACGACTCCATCGGCTCAGGCATCGGTATGGCTCGCTTTGCCATGCATTACTGCGACCGCGTCAACATCGTGGTCAACGTGCACGACAGCAACCTGAAGGGCGTATTCCAGAAGCTGGGCGGACTTGCCGATTACAAAAACATCTTTATCGACGGCCCCACGGCGCAGGATATGATCTCCTCCTCCACCCTTCTGATCATTACCGACGTCAATAACACCCGTCAATTTGAGGCACCGGAGCTGTTCGAGAACATTTCCAAGGTGGTCATCATCGATCATCACAGACAGAGCGCAGAATTTATGGTAAAGCCCACCGTTACCTACATTGAGCCAAGCGCCTCCAGCGCCAGCGAGCTGGTGGCGGAAATGCTGGAGCAGCAGCTCCCTCCCGGAAGCCTTCTGAAGGAGGAGGCGGAGCTTCTCTTTGCAGGCATTATCCTGGATACCAAGCAGTTCACCAACAACACGGGTCCGAGAACCTTCTCGGCGGCACATTTTCTCCGTTCCGAGGGCGGCAGTCCCGCCGAGGCACAAATGCTGTTCCGTTCGGAACTGGAGGATTTTAAACGGGAGATCAAATACGAGGCAAACGCCTTTATCTACCGCGATATCATTGCATTCTCCTACATCGAGGAAAATGCCACACAGGACGACAAGATCGCCGCTTCCAAGGCGGCTGACCGCCTTCTGACACTGGACGGCGTGCTGGCAAGCTTCGTGCTCTGCCGCATGGACGATACGGTCCACATTTCCGCCCGCTCATCGGGCACGGTCAACGTACAGCTGATCACGGAAAATCTCGGCGGCGGCGGCCACTTTGATATGGCAGGCGCTCAGGTGCGCGGCTCTACCATCAAGGAGGCCTTCGTCCGACTCAAGGAAGTAATCGACACCTATTTAAACGAAGCGTAAACCAAAAAGGAGCAAAACCATGAAAGTAGTATTAAAGCAAGACGTAAAGGGCCAGGGCAAAAAGGGCGAGATCGTAAACGTATCCGATGGATATGCAAGAAACTTTCTTTTTCCCAAGGGCCTTGCCGCTCCCGCCGATGCCAAGGCGGAAAACGAATTGAAGAACCAGATCTCCTCCAAGGAATATAAGGCCAAGGTAGACCTGGAAAACGCAAAGGCCATGAAGGAGGTGCTGGAAAAGATCGAGGTCCGTGCTAAGGCGAGCGCAGGTACCGACGGTAAGATCTACGGCAGCATTACCAACGCCCACATCAGCGAACTTTTGGAGGCCCAGCACAAGATCAAGATCGACAAGAGAAAGATCAGCTGTGACGCTATTAAGAATTTCGGCACCTACCATGCCGAAATCAAGCTCTCCTCCGGCATTTCGGCCGAATTGAAGGTCATTGTAGAAAACTAAATCAAAGGATTGGATATGGACAACACCAAAAGTAACATGAGTGCCATTTTGGGCAGACAGCTCCCCTACTCCGTAGAAAACGAGCAGGCACTTTTGGGCGCATTGATTCTGGACAGCGAGCGCATCGGCGACGTGACCGCCATTCTCGGCTCGGACGATTTTTATATCAAGGAACACGCAGAGATCTTCTCCTGTCTGGTGCAGCTTTCCACCGAGAGCCGCGGCATTGACGTTGTGACTCTGCTGAACCATCTGGTGCGAAACGGCGTTTACACGGAGCAATCCGGATCGGCCTACATCCGTCAGCTGGCAGAGAACGTGCCCAGCCTTTCCAACATTCTTGACTACGCCAACATCATTCATGAGAAGGCGCTGCTCCGCAGTCTCATCAGTGCCTCTGAAGAGATCATGCAGGAGGCCTATGAGGGGGCAGACGAGACTCAGAATATCATCGATCGCGCCGAGCAACGCATTTACAGTCTGACCCAAGGCGCCATCAAGCAGGATTTTTCCCGCATTGACGAGATCATCCAACAGTTTTACGCCGAATTGCAGGTGCTGGCCAGCGGCAAGGAGAACACCTCCACCATTCAGACCTATTACAGCGATATCGACCGACTGCTGGTGGGCATGAACCCCGGTGACTTTATTCTGATCGGCGCCCGCCCCGGTATGGGTAAGACCAGCTTTGCCCTGAACATCGCCTCCGAAGTGGCAAAAAAGCGCAAGGACAAGGCCGTGGCCATCTTCTCTCTGGAAATGTCCAAGACCCAGCTTGCCTCCAGACTTCTATCCTCCGAGGGCGGTATTGACAGCCGCAAGTTGCGCGACGGCCAGCTTGCTGACGAGGATTATTCCAATCTGTCCGAGGCCGCCGTGGCCCTTTCGGAAACCAATATTTATATCGACGATACCTCCAACGTGACTCCCATGCAAATGAGAACCAAGCTACGCAGGATCAAGAATCTGGGGCTTGTCATTCTGGACTATCTGCAGCTGATGCACTCGGACAAAAAGATCGAAAACCGCGTGCTGGAGGTAGCGGAGATCACAAGAAACCTCAAGATCATGGCAAAGGAGTTGGGTTGTCCCATCATCGCCTGCTCTCAGCTGGCCCGTATTTCTCAGGATCGCAAGGACAAGCGTCCTCAGCTGACTGACCTGCGCGACTCCGGTGCCATCGAGCAGGATGCCGACGTGGTCATGTTCCTGCACAGAGACTTCTATTACGACCGCGACAATGCCGAGGCGGCAAATCTTGCGGAATGCATTATCGCAAAGAACCGTCACGGCGAACCCGGTACGGTGAAGCTGGGCTGGGATGGCCAGCACACCCGCTTTCTCACCATCGCCAAGCAATACGAAGGAATGCCCGCAGAATGAGCTCCTCCCTTCCACAGCGCTTTCTCAGAAGTCTGCGGGGCAAGAAGCTGATCCGAAGAGACGAGCGCGTGCTCGTTGCCTTTTCCGGCGGGAAGGACTCCTTATGTCTTTTACAGCTTCTGCATGAAAACCGCGTGCTTCTCGGCATTTCCCTCGGGGCATGCCACGTACATCACGGACTGCGCGGAGCGGAGGCAGAGCGTGACCTTGCCTTTTGCCGTAACTTCTGCGCAGAAAGAGACCTCCCCTTTTACGAAAGGCGCGTTGATGTTCCCTCTCTATGCCAAAAAGCGAAGCTTGGCACAGAGGAGGCGGCACGGATCCTGCGCTACGAGGCTCTGAGAGAGGTTGCCGCCAGGCACGGCTTTACAAGTATTGCCGTGGCTCATACGGCAGACGACCAGGCAGAGACCGTATTATTCCGCCTGCTTCGGGGCAGCGGCATGCAGGGTGCATCGGCCATGGAAGAGCGCCGCGGTGATCTGATCCGCCCGCTTCTCCCCTTCACGTCCGCAGAGATCCTGCAATTTCTTAAAGACAGACACCTTTCGTTCACAGAGGATTCAAGCAATTCTGATACGGTATACACCAGAAATCGCATTCGTCGGGAGATCTTACCCGATTTGGAAACGGTCCACCCCGGCGCCACCGCTTCTCTGATCCGCTTCGCGGAAGAGGCACGGCAACAAAATGAACTGAACCGTCGCTGTGCTGAGATTTGGGAAAAGCAGGAGGGGGTAGACCTTACCGAAGGGCGCGCTCCCTTGAAGGCGCTCTCTTCCCTGGCGGAGGACGACGCTTTTTCTCCCATTTTGCATGAGATTTTAACGCGCATGTGTGCGGCGGAAAAAATTGTTATTGATTTTGAACGCTTCAACGCAATAAAGGCGCTGTTAAAAAAGCCTTGCGAGGGCAAAATAATTGAAATAAACGCAGGCTTTGCTTTTACCGCAAAAAAAGGCGAGCTGATCTTCGGCAAGTATGAAAAGAAGCCGGGCGGCATAGAGTACAGGGTAGAGCTTCGTCCCGATCAAAGAGTCACTCTTCCCACGGGAATCACGCTGACCTTGGCAAGCAAAGCTCCCGCCGACGGCAGGCGCTGTCTGCTTCTTCCCTTCTCTTCCCGCGGAACCAAGGGATGCCTTTACGCAAGAAGTCCACAAAACGGCGACCGACTGCTGAGCGGCGGTTTGAAAAAAAATGTTCGCGAGCTATGGAGAAGCGGCGGCATTCCCTGCGAGCTTCGCTCGCAGCTTCCCGTGATCTGTGACGATGACGGGATCCTGATCCTTCCGCCCACGGCTGTGGCCGATCGGATCAAAGGAAAAGCAGAGCAGGACCTTTTCCTCATTTTTGAGGGGCAGGAGCTGATCGATGATATAACGGGTATTCCCCGCAACACAGTATTTTACCTCTTTGAAGGAGATTATTCGCAGATATGAAGAAAAACAATTTTAAGATCGTCATTTTCTATGCCATATTGATCTTGCTGGTGATCCTTGTATCCACCTCGCTATTCAACATGTCTTCCGCTGACGATCAGACCACCAGCACCATCCTTTCCATGTTTGAAAAGGATCAGGTCAAGGCCTTTAACGTATCGTCCGGCGGTGAGCTGACTATCACCACCATCGATAACAAGGAGGTCATCTTCCAGCTTCAGAGCATCACCCATTTCCGTGAGGACGTGAAGCCCTACGTTGAAAAGAATCTGAAGAAGGAGGACGGCACGGGCGGCAGTCTTGAGAAATACAATTACGAGGCACCCAAGGAATCCCCCTGGTGGCTCTCCTTCCTGCCTTACGTTTTGGTATTTGCCGTGATCATCGGTCTGTTTGTTTACGCCATGAACCAGGCCACGGGCGGCAAGGGCAGTCGCATCAACTCCTTCGGCAAAGCCAAAGCAAAGATGGCCAACGATGAAAAAAAGAAGGTCTTTTTCGCCGATGTGGCAGGTGCTGACGAAGAAAAGGAAGAGCTGGCCGAGGTCGTAGATTTTTTAAAGAATCCTACCCGCTTCCAGGAGCTGGGTGCCAAGATCCCCCACGGCGTACTGCTGGTGGGACCTCCCGGTACCGGTAAGACCCTGCTGGCTAAGGCTGTAGCAGGCGAGGCAGGCGTTCCCTTCTATTCCCTTTCCGGCTCCGACTTTGTGGAAATGTACGTGGGCGTAGGCGCATCCCGCGTGCGCGATCTGTTTGAGACCGCAAAGAAAAACTCTCCCGCCATCATCTTCATCGATGAGATCGACGCCGTGGGCAGACACAGAGGTGCAGGCCTCGGCGGCGGACACGACGAAAGAGAGCAGACCTTAAACCAGCTACTGGTGGAAATGGACGGCTTCGGCTCCAACGAGGGCATTATCATCATTGCCGCCACCAACCGACCCGACATTCTCGACCCCGCCCTTCTTCGTCCCGGTCGTTTCGACCGTCAGATCACCGTCAATTATCCGGACATCAAGGGCCGCGAGGCCATTTTGAAGGTACACGCCAAGAACAAGCCCTTTGAAGAAGACGTTGATCTGAATACGCTTGCAAAATCCACTCCCGGCTTTACGGGTGCAGATCTTGCCAATCTGTTGAACGAGGCAGCTCTGCTTGCCGCAAGAAAGGGCAAAAAGCTCATCGGCACCACTGACCTGGAGGAGGCCACCATCAAGGTGATCGTGGGTCCTCAGAAGAAGAGCAAGGTTGTTTCCGAGAAGGATAAGAAGCTGACCGCTTACCATGAAGCAGGCCACGCCATCGTGACCCATTTTCTTCCCACACAGGATCAGGTCCACCAGATCTCTATCATCCCCTCCGGCAGAGCAGGCGGTTATACCCTTTCCCTGCCCGGTGAGGATAAGAGCTACTATTCCAAGATCGAAATGAAGGAAGAGATCGTTTCCCTCTTAGGCGGCCGAGTGGCGGAAAAGCTGATCCTCGGCGATATTTCCACCGGTGCCTCCAACGATATTCAGCGCGCTACCAACATTGCACGCGATATGATCACCAAATACGGCATGAGCGACAAGCTCGGACCCGTGGTATACGGCGGCGGCAGCGGCGAGGTGTTCCTCGGACGCGATTTCAGCTCCACCCCTAACTATTCCGATAAGGTTGCCTCTCAGATCGACGAGGAGACCCTTAATCTCATCAATCAAGCCTTTGATCAGGCGGCCTCCATCCTTACCGAGAACATGGAGAAGCTCCACTTCGTGGCAGGCTTCCTCATGGAGCACGAGGTCATGGACGAGGAGCAATTTGCTCTGGCCATGAAGGAAGGCACTACCAAGGAAGAGGTCCTGGCCATCAAGGAAGAAAAGATTCGCAAAAGCATCGATGAGAACGCTAAGAAGCGCGAAGAAAATGCCAAGAAGGAAGCGGATACCATTGCGGAAAAGCTGGCCAACCAAGCCGCCGATGCAGCACGAAGGGCTGAAGACCGCGAGGACAACTGAGTTTATTACTTGAAGAAAGAAAAGCCGCATGGCTTTCGGTGATTTAGCATGAAAATTACAGTGATCGGTTGTGGCAGATGGGGTTCTTTTATCGGCTGGTATCTGGATCATATCGGCCAGAACGTAAGCTTTTACGGCCCCGCCGATTCCCCCCATATGCAGGCATATCTTACCACCAGAACCAACGGACTCGTGACCTTAAACGACTCCATCGGTCTGGAAACGGAGCTTGAAAAGGCCCTGGAGGCAGAGCTGATCGTGATCTCCGTTCCCTCTCAGTCCCTGCGCGGACTGCTACATGAAATTCAGGATTCCGGAATCAATATTTCAAGAAAGACCTTTATCCTTTGCATGAAGGGCATCGAGATCGAAACGGGCAAACGCCTTTCCGAGGTATTCGAGGAGATTCTGGGCGATAAGATCAATCTTGCCGTATGGCTGGGTCCCGGGCACGTACAAGAGTTTCTCAAAGGTGTTCCGAACTGCATGGTCATTGACAGCAAGAGTGTAGCGCTGAAGGAGCATTTGATCGAATCCTTTAAGGGCGATCTGATCCGTTTTTATTACGGAACCGACCTGATCGGCAACGAGATCGGTGCCGCCGCCAAAAACGTCATTGGCATTGCCGCAGGCGTACTGGACGGTATTGGCAGAAGCTCCCTGAAGGGAGCCCTCATGTCCCGCGGGTGCCGCGAGGTAGCAAGACTTATTGAGGCTTGCGGCGGAAAGGGTATTTCCGCCTACGGTCTGTGTCATCTCGGTGATTACGAGGCTACGGTCTTTTCACAGTTCAGTCACAATCGTGCCTTTGGAGAGATGTACGCAAAGGGCGAGACCTTCCCCAGCCTTGCGGAGGGCTACTACACCGCAAAGGCCATCCATAATCTTGCTAAGGCCAAGGGCGTTGAGCTTCCCATTTGCGAAGCGGTCTACGCTATGCTCTACGAGAAGGCGGACATTGCAGATTGCCTCAACGGATTGTTTGAAAGATCCCTGAAGCAGGAATTTTAATATAAAAACGGAGAGAACGCTTTGTTCTCTCCGTTTTTTCATAAGAAAAGCCGACCCAAGGTTGGTTGCGATAAGGGATGATCGCAACCAACAATGATATTTTTCCTTACGGAAAAGCGAAATTTTTCCTTACGGAAAAGCGAAATGTTTCCTTGCGGAAACGTGAAATATTGCTGTCGCAATGTGAAATATGCCCGAAGGGCATGTTGATGTAAAAAATACTCCGTTGTTTTTCAACGGAGTATTTTTATTCCTTCATATTTTCGAAGAAAATATTTCACGGGCAAAGCCCATTTCACTCGTCGCAGACGAATTTCACAGATTTGCACGGCAAA
>JAFQMA010000027.1 GCA_017414535.1 Clostridia bacterium
ACAACGGAGTATTTTTTACATCAACATGCCCTTCGGGCATATTTCACATTGCGACAGCAATATTTCACGTTTCCGCAAGGAAACATTTCGCTTTTCCGTAAGGAAAAATATCATTGTTGGTTGCGATCATCCCTGATCGCACCCAACCTTACGGGGTGCGCCTTTTTTATAATAGATCGGCTTTTGGCATAAGCCAAAAGCTTTCCTCAACGGTTGCAAAGCAAACGCTTCACTTGCCGCAGGCAAACTTCACTGAAAAAGCGCCCTCTCGGGCGCTTTTTCTTATCTCTGCTCCGCCTTATCCTTCTCGGATTTCTGGTAATCCTCCAGCGTTACGTCCTCCAGGAAATACTTCCAGTCAGCATAAACGGGGCTTTCCCATTTGGTGCCGTTCTCATCCTCGTAGGCGGCGGCCAGCACCTTGATATAAACGATGTCGGTATTATCCTCAATGGGAAGGCCGACCTCCTTCTCCCAGGTCTCGCCGGGAGCGATGGTGATGTCGTCGGTAAAGTTGGCAAGCTTCACGTATTCCGTGCCGGAAGCACTCTTCATCTTCAGCGCATTGCCGTCCTGATCAAAGGCAGTATAGGCAAGATAGAATTTTTTGATGGTCACCTGACTTCTGTTGTAGACCTTGGCAAAGATCAGGTCGTCCTCCAGCGGCTGGGTCAGGTAAACGGGGCTGTCCGCAAAAATGGGCTGTGCCTCGGCCTTGGCCACCATCGCCTCGTAGGCCACCTTGGGATCGGGCTTCTGTCCCACCTCGTCCTCGGTCATATAGGACTGAAGAGGCTTGCCCTCGAAAATATCGCACCAAGCGGCGTAGTGGGGATTTTCCCATTTGGTTCCGTCACTGGCCTCGTAGCCTTGGGCGATCACGCGGAAGGTATGGATCTCGCAGTCATCACCGAGGCCGTAGCCTTCATTGCCCTCCCAGGTCGAGCCGTTCTGCAGCAGAATAGGGTCGGAACGCACCGCATCCACGTACTTTCCCATATCGTCCTGCAGATCGTCGTCCTTCAGAAGCACGGGATTGCCCTCGGCATCCCAAGCGGCAAAGGCCAGATAAAGTCTGGTCAGGGTCTTTCCGGAATTGTTTTTCACGGAAGCGGTGAGCAGATCGGGCGCACCGCGCTGCGGTACGTATTCGGGCAGGATCGCGCAGATCTCCGCCTCCTTCATGCCGTTCACCACGGTCTGATAGTATTCCTCGTCCGTCAAGCCCTCGTCCTCGGGTGCGCCCATACCGCAGGCGGTAAAGGAAAGGAGCGTAGCGAAAACGAGGAGCAAGCATAAAATCCTGTTCATGACATTCCTCCAGATCAATATGTAGAAATTATAGCCTCCCCACTCCCTTTTGTCAAGAAAAGAGGAGCCCTTTTCGCCCTTCTCCGTTCTTTTTTCTTCCGCTGGGACGCGGCAGGCGCGTGCCGTTGGAAAAAGGACAGAAAAAAGCCCGCGCCCTCAAGCGAAAGACCTATCCGAGCGCAGGAAAAAGCCGCTCCGATCGCCCCTTCGAAATTCGCAAAAATTCCACTGTTTTGCCGATTTATTCCAATGATAAAGCAAGAGGATTGACATTTACGCCGAAAAAAATTACCATGATAATAGCGAAATATCTACATATATAAGGAGGAAACTGCCATGGCAGCAAAATTCGCATACGCCCAGTGGCCCTGGGGCACCACCAGCAAAGAGGCTTTCATTCAGTCCTGCAAGGATCTTTCCGACGTAGGCTTTGAATATTTTGAAAGCGTAAAGACCTTTATCAACACCTTCAAGGATGATATGGCTGAGTTCAAGGCGATCACCGAAGAGTACAACCTTCGCCCCATCAGCTTTTATTTCCACCTGACCGGCGATCACGAGACCGATATTGCCGAGCTCTATGACAAGATCGAGTTCGTTGCCGCCAATAATATCAAGACCATCACCGTTCAGGGCGTGGTCAAGATGGAGCCCGCTACCCACGAGGATCTGGTATACGCTACCAAGACCATTCTGGACTACGGTAAGATCTGCAAGGAGTACGGTGTTACCCCCTGCGTACATCCCCACAGAAACACCACCATCATGTACGAGCCCGAGATCGACTTCGTCATGCAGAACACCGATCCCGCTGAGATCGGCTTCGCTCCCGATACCGCTCACCTTGTGACCGGTAAGTGCGACCCCGTGGTGATCTTTGATCGCTACAAGGACCGTATCCAGTTCACCCACCTGAAGGACTACACCCCCAAGTTCTCCACCGGCACCTGGCAGGACGGCGTCGAGGTATTTACCGACTTCATCGAGCTTGGTAACGGTATCGTTGACTTCCCCGGCGTATTCAAGGTTCTCAAGGAGATCAACTACGACGGCTTCCTTTGCCTCGAGCTTGACCGTACCCGCTTTACCAACAAGGAAAGCGCTATCATGAACCTGGATTACATGAAGAAGAACTGGTAATCATACCGAAATTTAAGGAGATAAACATGAAAGTATTTAACGTAGGTATCCTCGGCCTCGGTTATATCGGTGCCAGCCATATCGACGCTGTACGCCGCATCCCCAACTGCCGCCTGGTGGCCGTTGCCGACACCAACATCGAGTTTGCTAAGGCAAGAGCCGAGCAGTACGGCATTGAGAAGTACTACGGCTCTCCTGAGGAGCTGCTGGCCGATCCCGACATTGACGTGATCCACAACTGCACTCCCAACCACCTGCACACCGACATCAACCGTGCCGTGATCGAGGCAGGCAAGCACCTGTTCAGCGAAAAGCCCCTGTCCCGCAACTACGAAGAGGCTCTTTCTCTGCTGGAGACCTCTAAGGCTCACCCCGAGGTAGTCTGCGCCGTTAACTTCAACTACCGTATGAACCCCCTGGTGCAGGAAATGCGTTCCCGCATCAAGAAGGGCGAGCTGGGCGACGTTCGCATCGTCAGCGGTGCTTATCAGCAGCAGCACATGATGTACGATACCGACTACAACTGGAGATTTGAGCCCGAATTCAGCGGCATTTCCTGTACCGTAGCCGACATCGGAAGCCACTGGATGGATCTGGTCCAGCACGTGACCGGCTCCAAGATCGTTTCCGTTATGGCAGATCTGGTTACCACCATTCCCGTTCGTAAGAAGGCTAAGAAGCAGGTCGATACCTTCTCCAACGCCGTTTGCGACGAATATGAGCTGAAGAACATCGAGATGGAAGACTACGGCGCCGTCCTCTTTAAGATGGACAATGGTGCGACCGGTCTCTTCCACGTCTCTCAGGTCAGCGCCGGCCACGGCTGCTGCTTCGGCGTTGAGTTCAACGGAAGCAAGTGCTCCTACCGTTGGAATCAGGAGGAGAACGACCGTCTGTGGATCGGTCTGCGCGGCGATGACAACCGTTACGTCATCCGCGACCCCAACTACATGACTCCCGAGGCCAAGGCCGTTTCCGCTCTGGCTATGGGTCATCCCGAAGGATGGAACGATGCCTTCTGCGGCAACATCCGTGCCTTCTACGAGTATCTGGCATCCGACCGTGCCACATCTCCCAGCTTTGCCTCCCTGGAGGAAGCCTCCTACATCATCCGTCTCACCGAAGCCATCGTGAAGAGCTCCAAAGAGAAGCGCTGGATCGAGGTTTGAGAAAATAAATTAAAATAAAAACATATACTATAAAAGGAGAATAATCATGAGCAGATTCCGTTTTTCTGTCGGTCCCTGGAACGTGAACGAGGGTGTTGAAGCCTTCGGTCCCGCAGTGAGACCCAGCATCCCCCTGGAGGAGAAATTCAAGAAGTTCGCTGAGATCGGTATTTCCGGTGTTCAGTTCCACGACGACGACGCCGTTCCGAACATGAACGACCTGAGCGAGGCTGAGATCATCGAAGAAGCAAAGAAGGTCAAGGCTCTCCTCGACAAGTACGGCCTGGAGGCTGAATTCGTAGCTCCCAGACTGTGGCAGGACCCCCACACCACCGACGGTGCTTTCACCTCCAACTTCCCCGAAGATCGCGAGTTCGCTATGTGGAGAGCTTACCGCTCCTGCGACATCGCTAAGGTCCTCGGCACCAAGAAGATCGTTCTCTGGCTGGCCCGCGAGGGTACCCTCTGCCAGGAGAGCAAGAGCGCTGTTGAAAACGTTAACCGCCTTCTCGACACCGTAAACAAGCTCCTTGCTTACGATCCCGAGATCGAAGTTCTCATCGAGCCCAAGCCCAACGAACCCATCGACCGTTCCTTCTGCCCCACCGTTGGCCACGTTATGGCTCTGGGTGCAAAGAGTATCGACCCCAAGAGAGTTGGTTGCGTAATGGAATCCGCCCACGCCATCCTGGCAGGTCTTGACCCCGCCAACGAGATGAGCTTTGCTATCGCTATGGGCAAGCTGGGCTCCGTTCACTTCAACGATCAGAACGGCGTTCGCTACGACCAGGATAAGTCCTTCGGCGCTGAGAACCTCCGCTCCGCCTTCAACCAGGTTAAGGTCCTCTGCGACAATAACTACGGTGCAAACGGCGAGTTCGTCGGTCTCGACGTAAAGTGCATGAGAACTCAGAGACCCGGTGACGACTATCAGCACATCATCAACAGCATGCGTCTGGTTGAGATCATGGAAGAGAAGGTCGATCGCTTTGACAACGCTGTTCTGCAGCAGTGCATCGACGAAAAGAACTACGAAAAGCTGGAGCTTTACGTTCTCGAGCTTCTCACCCACTAATAAAAACCCGCTTTTTTCAGGCAGTACCGCTTCGGTACTGCCTGTTTTTTTGTCCTTGCTGCAGACCGAACCTCAGCGCTGTTTCCAAAATAGACAACTTTAAGGGAAAACGCGCTTGTTTTGGCGATATTCTGCAAAAATCCTCTTGCATTTCATTTTTCTTTGAATTAAAATGACCTTAGAAGAATATCTGCAAGCTCCTCACCTTTTTTCACAAGCGTTCTCAAAAATTATAATATTTTTCCTAAATATTTTTAATTGTTTGTAAATTTCGGTAAGGATGGCTTTTTTTCCGGTATATTCTTCTGTATAATAGGATTGTACCCGTATCCGCGGGTACGGAATCGAGTAAGTAAAAAAGGAGTCAATTATGAAAACAAAGGTTATGGCCCTTCTGCTGGCTCTGCTCATGCTTTCCTCCTGCGTCCTGTTCGGATGTGCCACCGGCACGGAAGGCGGTGCAGGCGGCGGCGCAGGCGGTAACGCAACCGCAGGCGAGGCAGAGGATCCCAAAGAAAAGTACGATGCCGAGATCAAGAACCTGAACGGGCACGAGTTCCGCTTCTACGCCCCCGAGGCTACCAGCGAGCACTACCGCGGCCACGAGATCTATGCCGAGGCTCCCAACGGAGATAAGGTCAACGACGCCGTGTTCCAGAGAAACGCGCAGCTCCAGCAGATCTATAACTGCACCATCGTCATGGACGGTTCCGTCGGTTCCAAAGTGGAC
>JAFQMA010000003.1 GCA_017414535.1 Clostridia bacterium
GGGGGTTTCCAGAGAAACGGGCTCCTGCGCGATCTTCATGGTCTCGCGCACCTTTTCCACGGGGATGTTCATGACCTCGGCGATCTCCTCGGCACTGGCCTCGTGGCCCAGCTCCTGCAGAAGCTGACGGGATACGCGCAGGACCTTGTTGATGGTCTCCACCATGTGCACGGGGATACGGATGGTCCTTGCCTGATCGGCAATGGCGCGGGTGATGGCCTGACGGATCCACCAGGTGGCGTAGGTGGAGAACTTAAAGCCCTTGTTGTAATCGAATTTTTCCACGGCCTTCATCAGACCCAGATTGCCCTCCTGAATGAGATCCAGGAAGAACATACCGCGGCCCACGTATCGCTTGGCAATGCTGACTACCAGACGGAGGTTTGCCTCCACCAGTCTTTGCTTTGCGCTTTCGCGCTGAGCCTCGGTCTCGCCCTCGATCATGGTCTGAGCAAGGACCAGCTCCTCCTCGCCGGACAGCAGGGGGACCTTACCGATCTCCTTTAAGTACATTCTCACGTGGTCTTCCAGAGCCATGCCCTCGCCCGTGAGCATTTCCTCCATATCCTGACTGGTCTCCAGAGGGGTGATCTCCTCCTCGGCCTTCAGCTCCTCCAGATTGGGCATTTCCATGAAGGAGGACAGATCGATGCCCGATGCCTCCAGCACGTCGTAGAGCTTTTCCAGCTGCTCGGATTCGTATTCCACGTCCTCCAGCATCTCCATGATCTCGGCGTTGGTGAGAGTGCCCTGCTTCTTGCCCTTTTCCACGATGCGGTCAAAGGCCAGCTTCAGCTTCATTTCGGGAGAAAGCTCCTCTGCGTTTTCATTCTTTTCGGTTTTTGCTTTTTTCGTCATATTTGCGGATCCTTCCTTGATTTTTTGGCTAAGAGCCGTGCCTGCCAATCGGCGGAGAGCGGCTCGTTTTTGATCTCTTCCTTGTGGCTTTCCTCTTCCAGCCTCTGCCACAGCTCCCGCAGTACGTCGGGGGAGTTGTTACCCAGCTCCTCGCGTTTTTTCTTCATGCCCTCCGCCTCGCCCATCTCCTCGGGGGTAAAATGCTCGTTTAAGGCGGAAAAATGAAGGGGCTCGCCGTTTTCCGTCAAGCGCAGGAGGGTCTCCAGCACGCGGCGGCAGAATTCACAGCGGAACAGGTCGGGGCGCAGAAGGGGACGGAGGCTTCTTTCCGTCAGGTATTCCGTGCGGAGCAGGAGTATGCCCAGCACGTTCTCCTCCTTGGCGGCGGTGGAGAGGAATTTGGCCTTGTCGGGGTTCACCCGATTGCCCAGGCCACGGGTCTTATCCATGGCCTTTTTCACTTCGTTTTCGGATTGCTTCTTGGCGTTCTGCCACGTTTTTTTATCACTCTGTGCCCGTACGATGGCTGCGGGAACACCCGTGACCTCCGCGATTCGGTTGAGGTACAGCTCCCGTTCGATGGGGGAGACCACCTCCGCCATCAGCGCGGCGCCCTCCTTGATGAAGGCGTCCTTGCCGTCCATATCGCTCAGATCGTGACGGGACAGCATCTCGCGGAACAGGTATTCGATGGCACCCGGTGCCTCAGCGGCGGCCGCGTCGAAGGCGCCCTTGCCCATGTGGCGGATAAAATCGTCGGGGTCCTTCAGCTCCTTGCCGTCGGGCCCTTTTCCCGTGATGGTCATGACCCTGACCTTGATGCCTGCGTTCTGCAACAGGCGAATGGCCTTTTTGGTGGCGCGCCGTCCCGCCTCGTCCGCGTCGTAGCAGAGGAGGACCCGCTCCGTATAACGGGCCAGCAGACGGCATTGCTCTTCCGTCAGCGCCGTGCCGAGGCTGGCCACCGCACGGGATACGCCATGGGCGTGGAGGCTGACCGCGTCCATATTGCCCTCGCACAGCACCAGCTCCTTTTCGGGGGAGTTCTTGGCCAAATTCAGGGCAAAGACCGTGCGGCTTTTTTTGTAAACGGGAGTATCGTTGGTATTGAAATATTTTCTTTCCTTTTCGGGATCCTTGGCGGGGGGCACCTGCCGTCCGCTGAAGGCCAAAACGTTTCCCGAAACGTCGATGATGGGGAACATGGCTCTGTCGCGGAAATAGTCGAAGAGCCTGCCGTTTTTGCCGATGCCGCCCAGGAAGGCGGTCTTGATCTCATCGGGCTTGTAGCCGAGCCCCGTCAGGTGGCTTGTCAGATCGTCCCAGGAATCGGAGGCGTAGCCCAGCCCGAAGCGCTTGATGATGGGAACGGAAAGGCCACGACCCACGAGATAATCCAGTCCTTTTTTGCCCTCGGGACGGAATAGATTTTTATGCCAGAAGCGTGCCGCCTCGGCGTTCATTTCGTAAAAGCGTTTTTTATTGAGTCCCTTTTCCTCGTAGGTGGCCACGGGCATGGGGAGCCCTGCACGGTTCGCCAGAAATTCCACCGCCGCCACGTAATCCAGATTCTCCATCTGCCTCACGAAGGTGATGACGTCCCCGCCCGCACCGCAGCCGAAGCAGTAGTAATGGCTGGGGGAGGAATAGAGGGTGAAGGAGGGGGTCTTTTCATGGTGGAAGGGACAGCAGCATACCATGTTACTGCCTGCGCGCTTCAGAGGTGCATACTGCGCCACGATCTCCTCCAGGGGATTGCGCAAAACGACTTCTTCAATAAAGCTTTCGGGGATCCGCATGAAAAAACACCTCCTTATTTTACGGTTCTGTACTTTTATACGACCTTTTCCCGCAAATCACTTTTTTATTTTTTGAAAAAATGAAAAAGAAGCGAAAAAAACACAAAACGGGAGAAAAGTGCAAAGCCCTTTTCCTGTGGAAAACGGGACTTTTTTCGGAAAAATCGGGGAAAACGGGCGGAAAAATCGGCTTGCCATCGGGTTTTTCCCAATTTCCACAGAGTTTTCCACAACTTCGAGCTTTTGTGATTGTGGAAAACTTTTTTCAAAAAAATTTATTTTTTCAGTAAAAAGCGCTCGTCTCGGGAGGCGAAAAATTGCTTTCCCGCAAGATATGCCAGGGGGGAAGTCTCCTCGGGGAAGAAGCGCAGAGAATGGGCGCGCAGGGCCTGATGGGAGAAGGTGGGATCGTGTCGATCCTTGCCGTATTTACCGTCGCCCACCAGGGGATGGCCCAGATGCGCCATGGTAGCGCGGATCTGATGGGTACGCCCCGTATGGAGGGTCACGGTAAGGAGACTGCGATCCGAGGCGGCGTCGTACTCCTCCCGCTTCCATTCCGTCACGGCGGTCAGATACCCTTTTTTGGGGGTATCGGAAACGGAGACCCGATTTTTCTCCTCGTCCTTTTTTAAATACACGGTGACGGTCCTTTCCGCATCGGGTTTCCCGTGGCACAGGGCAAGGTAGCGCTTTTCCAGACGGCGCCGGCGGATGATCTCATTCATTTCCCGCAGAGCCACGGCGGTCTTGGCGCAGATCACCAGTCCCGAGGTGTTGCGGTCGATACGGTTGCACAGGGCGGGAGCAAAGGAATTCTCCTCGCGGGGATCGTACTCGCCCTTCCTTGCCAGATACGCCTTCACGTGGTCGATGAGGGTGCCCGCAGTCTGGGTGGCGTCACTGTGGCAGGAGAGCCCCTCGGGCTTTTCCGCCAGGAGGATATGCTCGTCCTCGTAGACCACCTGTAGCTCCACCCTCAGATCCAGAAAGGCGTGTTCCTTTTCTCCGAAAAATTCGGGGGCTAAAAAGAGCTGAACGGTATCTCCCTCCGAAAGAAGCTGACCCGGCTCACAGCGCTTGCGGTTCACCTTGATCTTTTTGGTGCGCACCGCCTTGTACAGCAGGGAATGAGGCAGGCTCTCCGTTACCTTGAAAACGAATTTGTCAAGGCGCTGACCCGCGTCGTTTGCTTTGACGGTAAATTCCTTCATGGCTTATAGGCCGTAACGGCGTTGATGGTCAGTCCCTTGCCGGAGAAGGTGATCTCGTATTCGGTGAGAATGTTATCCTCCGCCCAGGGGGAGGCGTGCAGATCGCGGCAAACGTCCTCGCAACGCCAGCCGCAGGCGGCGTAGCTTTCCAGCGAGGATTCAAAAAGCAGTACGTTGTCCGTTTTCTGGCGGATACAGCCGCCCTCCCCGAGGATCCTGCCGTAGACCTCAAGGAAGGAGGGGGCCGTCAGGCGGCGCTTGGCATGGCGGCTCTTGGGCCACGGGTCGGAGAAGTTCAGGTAGATCTTATCCACCTCGCCCTCCGCAAAATACTCTGCCAAAAGGGCCGCGTCACAGTTGACGAACAGTACGTTCTTCAGTCCCTCGGCGGCGATCTTCTCCACCGCCAGCAGCATGGCCTCGCGGCAATATTCCACCGCCACGAAGAGGGTCTCGGGATAGCGCTTTGCCATGGCCAAAATAAAGGCACCCTTGCCGCAGCCGATCTCCAGCTCCAGCCGTTTTTCCGTGCCTCCTACCTCGGAAAATACCTCGCGCCAACGCCCCTTATTTTCTGCGGGGCCCGTCACCACCAGCGCGCCGCAGGCGGCCAGTCTTTTCTCGGTATGCTTCTTTTTTCTCATTCTCATGGCAAAATCTCTCCAATTTTATCAGGTTACCCTTTAATATATCATTTTGCAGGAAAAAATGCAAGAAAAAAAGGAAGCCTTGCGAGACTTCTTATAAGGAAGTCTCGCAGTTTTATTCGCCTTGCGGCGAGTTCTATTGCTTCGCAGTGATATTCGGCTTATGCCGAGTGGTATTTGCTTCGCAAGTTTTGTAGGCGAATAAAATAACACTGAAACCGTA
>JAFQMA010000028.1 GCA_017414535.1 Clostridia bacterium
CCGCGGGACCCATTTATGGGTAGTAAGTAACAGTTGCTTGGCTGGCAGGCCAACCAAAAAACGCACTTGTGCGTCGCCAGTATTGTTTAGGGCTATGCCCGAAAATGAAATACCCCCCGTTTTACGGGGGGATATTTATTCTTTATCGGCGGAGAGAGGCTGACTATCGGCGGAAGGGAGCTGCCGTTTTGCGGAGAAGAAGATTCTTTTCGGGAAGAAAACGGGACGATTTTGAAAAATACTTGATTTTTGCGCGCGGACAAGGTATAATACGAATACTATGGTCTTAAGGTGGGGTAATCCCACTCTGTCGCAGGTGGCTGCGATGAAAATTACAGAAAGAAAGAAGATCATGATGAGTAATTATTATAAGAGGATCCCCTTCGTTTTAAGGCAGTTCGGGCTTTCCTTCGATGCCTTCGGCGTGGAAACGCTGCACAGCGGGCATATCAACTGTACCTTTAAGGTGAGTTTGCGTTCCAAAAGAGTCAATCGCAGCTTTATCGTACAAAGGATCAATACCTACGTGTTCCGCGATCCCGTGGGGATCATGCAAAATATCGACAAGGTGACCGAGCATATCCGTCGGGGCATGCTGGCGCGGGGCGAGGACCCCACGGGAAGAGTGCTTCAGTTTTTGAAGCGTGCCGACGGCACCAACTACTTCTTTGAGGATGAGGAAAACTTCTGGCGCGTGTATCACTACGTGCCCAACTCCATTACCTACGACAAGGCGGAGGATCCCGAGGTGCTGAAGAACGCGGGTGCCTCCTTCGGCCGCTTTCAGGAATATCTCAGCGACTTCCCCATGGAGGAGCTGCAGGACACCATGCCCGATTTTCACAATACGCCCAAGCGCATGGAAAACCTGTTTTGTGCCTGTGAGCGGGATGCGGTGGGCCGAGCGGGTGAGATCAAAGGGGAGATCGCCCTTTTAAAGGAGCACGAGAAGGTATGGGGCCGCTTGGAGAAGCTTCGTGCCGAGGGGAAGATCCCCGTGCGCGTGACCCATAACGATACCAAGTACAACAACATTCTCATCGACCGCACCACGGGCGAGGCCGTGTGTGTGATCGACCTGGATACGGTGACCCCCGGCCTTTGCGCCTACGACTTTGGCGATGCGGTGCGCTTTTCCGCCAATACCGCCGCCGAGGACGAGCCTGATCTTTCCAAGGTCAGCCTGGATCTGGGGCTCTACGAGGCCTTTGCCGCGGGCTTTATTCCCGCCTGCCGCTCCTTCTGCAGTGATGCGGAGATGGAGAGCCTGGCGCTGGGTGCCCCCACCATGGCCTTTGAGCTTGCCGCCCGCTTCCTGGAGGACTACGTCAACGGGGACAAGTATTTTAAGGTCTCCCACGCCACCCATAATCTGGAGCGCGGCCGCAATCAGCTGGCATTGGCGCTGGATATGGTGGCAAAGTGGGATGAGCTGCAGCGGATCAACCGCATTTTTGCAAAATAAAAGCGGAGAAGGAAAAACGAAAGGAAACGAAAAAACGTGGAAATCACAGTTAAGAATCTGTTCGACTGGGTGGTCAAGGGAATCGTCTTTATCCTTGTGATCACGCTGGTCTTCGGTGTGAGCGTGTTTGCTTATACCAAGTACTTCGTTCAGCCCACCTATACGGCGCAGGTGAAGTTTTTTGCAGGTGGCGACAATCGCGGTAACAGCGGTCAGAGCCTGGCGCCTCAGTGCGTAGAGGTGCTGAACGTGAACGAGTTTTACGATCTGGTGGCCAAGGAACTGCTGGCGGATACGGGCGTGACCGTGACCCCCTCCGGCATTGCCTCCACCATCCGCTTTTCCTCCATTATCGAGGATACCTCCTTCTTCCGTGTGACGGTGACTGCGAACGACCCTACTCTTGCCTATAACATTGCGCTGGCCGTGGCCGAAAAGGCGCCCGAGCGCGTGGGGCAGTTTGAGGAGCTGGGCAGTCTCGGTATTTCCAGCCATCCCGTGCTTCCCACCTCTCCCTCCGGTCCCAACGTGGCCCGCAACACCCTGCTTGGTATTCTGGTGGGTCTGGTGCTGTCCGTAGGCATCGTGGTGGCCCGCGAGGCGCTGGACAACCGCATCAAGTCTCCCGATGAGATCACGGAGCTGTTCGGTCTGCCCGTGTTCGGCGTGGTTCCGGACTTTTCCGGCGGTGAAAGAAAGGGGGCTAAAAAATGAAAAAGGCATACGGCTACGGCTCCTCTCAGGGCACGCTTTTTGCGGCTAAGGAGGCCTATCGTACCATTCGTACCAATTTGATGTTTTCCGTGGCAAAGACGGGCTGTAAGACCGTGGTATTCACCTCCTCCGTGCCCGGAGAGGGCAAGACCACCTCTGCCGCCAACGTGGCTTTTTCCGTTGCAAGAAGCAATAAGAAGGTGCTCTTGATCGATCTTGACCTGAGAAACCCCCACGTGCACAGACTGCTCAAGCTGAAGGGCACGCCCGGCCTGACCAACTACCTCAGCGGCTTTAACGCCTTCGAGGAGATCGTTTGCCGCGAGGTCTATCCCAATCTGGACGTGATCCCCGCCGGTACGATCTCGCCCAATCCCTCGGAGATGGTGGGCAGCGAGGGTATGGCCGAGCTTTTGACGAAGCTGCGGGAGAAATACGACTTTATCATTTTGGACACCCCACCCCTGAACGTGGTCAGCGACGCACTGTCGATGCTTCATTCCACCGACGGCGTGGTGCTGGTGGTCCGTCCCAAATATACTGCCCGCAAGGAGATCCAGCGTGCCATCGCATCCGTGGAATTTGTCAAGGGCAAGATCCTCGGTGTGATCGTCAACGGCGTGGATATGGAAAAGAAGAACTACGGCCGCTACGGCCGCTACGGCAGATACAGCCGCTACAGCTACGGTAAGGAGGCAGGCGAGGTGCGCGTTGGCGCAGAGGAGCCCGAGACGGCTGCCGCCTCCGCTCCTGAAGAGTCTGCCGCATCGGAGGAAAAGGAGACGCAGTGAGGGCAGATATCCACAGTCACCTGCTTTGGGGCATTGACGACGGCTCCGGAAGCGAGGCGCAGACGCGCGCTCTTCTGACCGCCGTAAAGGCGCAGGGCAAGCGATTCCTTGCACTGACCCCCCACTGCGATCCTGCCCATGCTCCCATGGAGGAATTTCTGGAGCAAAGGGAGAGGGCATACCGTCGCTTTCTTGCTCTGCCCGAGGCAGAGGGCTTGACGCTGTCCCTGGGTGCGGAGCTTTATCTGACCGACGCCATCTTCAATTATGATAATGCCCGCGAGCTTTGCTATACGGGCACCGATCTTCTTTTGACGGAGCTGCAATACACCGAGCGCTTCACCGGCCCTGCGGAGAAAAGGCTGTTCCGACTGGTGAATGAATTCGGCGTGAGGCCGGTTCTGGCGCACGTGGATCGGTACCGCTTTTTCATGAAGGACCCCGCTCTTTTGGAGGAGCTGGCGCAGGCAGGCTTTCTGCTGCAGTGGAATATCAGCTCGGCCATGGGCTTTTTCGGAAGAAGGCTCTTCCGTCGCTTTTACGAAAAGGGCTTGGTGCATTTTCTCGGAGAGGATATTCATCGCTCCGTGCAGGATGCGGAGAAAAGGGGAAGGGAGCTGGAAAAGCTCTCCGAACGTCTTCCCGAGCTGTTCACTTGCGCGGATCGGTTGGCCGAGGAGGAGATCTTTCGGCCCTGCAAATAGAAAAGAAGGCAGCGGCAGAACGGCCGCTGCTCTTTTGCTTAATAGGAAAGGAAAAAAGCTATGATTCGTTCTTATCAGGGGAGGACCCCCGTGATCCATGAGACCGCATTCGTTGCGGAGACGGCCGTGCTCATCGGTGACGTGACCGTTAAGGCGGGTGCCAGCATCTGGTACGGTGCGGTGCTTCGCGGGGACGAGGGTCCCATCGTGGTGGAGGAGAATGCCAACGTGCAGGATAATGCCACGGTCCATACGGCAAACCACCTGCCCTGCCGCATCGGCAAAAACGTGACCGTGGGTCACAACGCCATCGTTCACGGCTGCCTTGTGGGAGAGAATGCCATGATCGGTATGGGCTCCGTGATCCTCAACGGTGCCGTGATCGGGAAGGAGTGCCTCATCGGTGCAGGTGCGCTGGTGAAGGAGGGAGCCGAGATCCCCGAGGGCTCTCTGGTGGTGGGCGTGCCCGCCAAGGTGGTGCGTCCTCTTTCCGAGGAGCAGATAAAGGGCATCCGCGAGAACGGGGAGATGTATGCCTCTCTTGCGGAGGAATATAAAAAATGAGCCTTGCCTGTCCCCTTTGCGGTCAGGCGCTGACGCAGGAGGAAAAGCGGGCTCTGTGTCCTGCGGGGCATAGCTTTGACCGTGCAAGGCAGGGGTATCTGAACCTGCTGATGGATCATTCTGCCCGCGGTCACGGAGACGACAAGGCCATGCTCCTTGCCCGACGGGAATTTTTGGAGGAGGGGCATTACACGCCTCTTTTAAAGGAGCTGTGCGCGCTTTTGTGCCGCCGCTTTCCCGAGGAGGGTGTGCTGGTGGACGCAGGCTGCGGCGAGGGCTGGTATTTCCGTGGGATCCTGCGAGAGCTTGCCTCGGCGGGAAAGCGCGTGGACGGCTATGCCTTTGACGTGGCCCGTGACGGTGCGCGTTTGGCAGCGGAACGCAGGGTGGGGGACGAGACCTATTTTGTGGCCAGCGTCTTCCGCATTCCCATGCTGTCCGGCTCTGCCGACGGGGTGCTGAGCCTCTTTTCCCCCTTTGCGGAGGAGGAATACGCCCGCATTTTGAAAAAGGACGGCCTTCTGATCCGTGCCTTCCCCGAAAGAGAGCATCTTATGGAGCTGAAGCGGGCGGTTTACGATAAGCCCGTGGAAAACGTGGCCCGCGCCGACGTTTCCCGTCTGTGGGAGACGGTGGAGGAAAAGCGGGTGCAGTACCGTCTTTTATTATCCCGCGAGCAGGTAAAGCGCTTGTTTGCCATGACCCCCTACGTCCACAAGACCTCCCCCCGTGATCGGGAAAAGCTGGAGGCGCTGGAGGAGCTTGAGGTGGGATTGGATTTCGGTGTGCAGGTGCTTTGCAAAAAGGGATAAAATGCTCTTGCAATCCGTGCGGTTTTTTTGTATAATGAGAAAAGAAACAAAAAAGGAGGAAGGGCTATGAAGCGATCCTGGCGGGATTTCCTTTTGACCTTGTGCCTGGCGATCCTGATCTTCACCGTAGTGGCGTTTTTTCTGATCCGCATTGCCGAGGGGCTCATGGGTGATCTGTTTACCAAGATCGGCTCCGACTACGAGCCGGAAACGGTGGAGACCGTTACCGAAGAGGGTAACTCTGCGCCTGTACAGGGGACTCCCGCGCCCGATGCGAACGAGGACGTGACCGTGACCTTCCTGCTGATCGGTGCGGATCATAAAAAGACAGAGGCCGATGCCATCTTTCTGGTAGGGCTTAACGCCACCCAGAAAAAGGCCACCGTGACCCTGATCCCCACCAACACCGTGGTGCCCGAGGGTGATGCCAAATACAAGCTGGGTGAGCTCTTCTCCTCCCGTTCTGCCAATTTCTATCGGGAATTCGTGGCACAGGAGACGGGGATTACCGCCGATTTCTATGCTACCCTGTCTGTGGACGGGCTGGCCAATCTCATCGACTTTCTCGGGGGCATTCAGTACAACGTGCCCTATGCCATGCAGTGCTTTGATCCCGAGATCAATTTCCGTGTCAACCTTGCGGCAGGCAATCAGACCCTGAACGGTGACAAGGCCGTACAGCTGGTAGCCTACGCCAAGAAGGGACTGACCGCCCGTGAGGACGTGCAGCTGGGCTTCGTGCAGGCCTTCTGTCGCAGCTTTTTGGTGGCGGATAACCTCAGCCGTGCCAAGGCCATTCTCTACAATCTGTACTACAACGTGGAAACGGATTTTGAGGAGGTGCACCTGAACGAGCTGGGCGAGGTGATCTTCAACTTCAGCGAATACAGTGCGACCTTTGAGCGCATTCCCGGCAAGGCCAGCGGCGATTTCTACGCCATCAATGCCAGCCGCGCCAAGGCTCTTTACGAGATCTATCAATAAAAAACGGAAAAGAAGGAGGCCGTGCCCTCCTTTTTTTCATCAGTGAGAGGATAGGATATGGACGAAAAAACGACGGAATTTTCCCCTGTTTCCGAGGAAATGACTCCCGCGGAGGAGGCGGTGGAGACGAAAAAGGAGGAGAAGCCCAAGGGTAAGCTTGCCCTGTGGCTGGAAAAGACGGGCGCGGGCCCCTGGCCTCTGGTGCTCTCCTTCCTTCTTCCCTTTTTGATCTTTGGCATTTGCCTTGCCGTTTTGGGGGTATATCCCGCAGGCAACGAGCAGATCATCAACTATGACGGCTGGCACCAGTATTATCCCTTCGTCATGCGCCTTTGGGAGCATTTTCAGGAGGGGACGAGCCTGCTTTACGATTGGGGCATGGGCATGGGAACCAACTTTCTTTCCATGCTGTCCTATTACGGAGCCAGCCCCTTCAACCTGCTTTTGATCTTCGTTCCTGTGCGGGATTTTCGCCTGCTTTTCATGCTCTTTACGGTGATCCGCATCGGACTTGCGGGGCTGTTTATGGGGCTGTTCCTGAAAAAGCTGATAAAGCCCTCCTGGACGGTGCCCTTCTTTGCGCTGGGCTATGCGCTGTCGGGCTATCTCATGGGCTATTACTGGAACAATATGTGGCTGGACACGGTAGCTCTCCTGCCTCTGGTGATGCTGGGGCTGGTAAAGCTCTTCCGTGAGGGAAGATCCTCCCTTTATATCATCACCCTGGCCGTTTCGCTCTTTGCCAACTACTACATTGGCTGGATGGTGTGCATCTTCTGCGTCATGGTGTTTTTTGCCCTGTGCGTGTTGGACAAGGTGCGTTGGAGCGACTTCTGGCGTAAGGGACTGCGCTTCGGCGTAGGCAGCCTTTTGGGCGGCGGCCTTTCCGCGGTGATGCTTCTTCCCGCCTTTTTCGGCCTGTTGAATACGGTGTCCACCACCGATCCCGTTCGCATGTACGTTTCCTTTTACGAATCGGTGATGGATCTGGTGGCCGCGCTGGCCGCCTTCCGCGAGCCTGCGGTCATGGACGGCCTGCCCAATCTTGCCACAACGACGGTGCTGGCTCTTTTTGCCTTTGCCTTCCTGTGGGCCAAGCGCATCGGCTTCCGCGAGAAGCTGGTGTCCTTCTTCTTCCTTTTATTCCTGGTATTCTCCATGAATTTCAGCGTGCCAAACTACTTCTGGCACGGGATGCATTATACCAACATGATCCCCTACCGCTTTGCCTTCCTCTTTGCCTTTACGGTGGTGGTGATGGCCTACGTTTATTTCTGCCGCGGGCTGGAGGGCTTTGATTGGATCGACGGCCTCGGTATGCTCCTTTTTGCGGGCGTTGTGTGCTTCTGTGCATGGCGCACCTTTATCTCGGAGACGGTGCTGGTCACGGCGGTGCTCTTCAGCATCGGCGTGGTCTTGTGTGTACTGACGGCGGCAAGGCTCTTGCCCCGCGCGGTGACCTCTGCCGTTTTGTGCGCGGTGCTCCTTTTTGAGGGAACGGCGGCGGCCTATTTCGGAACGCAGGCGGTGGGGACCACGGCCTATGCGGAGTACTTCGGCGGTCAGAAGGGGGAGGAGATCTCCGCTCTGGTACAGCGTATTGAAGAAAAGGAAGGGGACAGCGCGGACTTCTACCGCACCGAGGTGACCCAGTGGCGAAGCCTGAACGATTCCTGCTTCTACCGTTACGACGGCATTTCACAATTTGCCTCCAGCGCCAACGTAAACGTAGCCACCTTTTTAAAGGAGCTGGGGATGCCTGCCGATCCCGGCAGTAACCGCTTCGTGTACGTGCACGGAACGCCCTTGGCCAATACCCTGTTGGGCGTGAAGTATCTCATCGAGCAGGAAGGGTATCTGTCCGACCGCGATCTGATCTGTCTTTCCGCATCCTCCACCGAGTTCGTCTCGGCCTTGTACGAGGTGCAGGGCTTTGCGGGACTGGGCTTTCTTACGGAAAAGGCGGCGGGCGAATTTGAATTTGACCCTCTGTCCGATCCCTTTGAAAAGCAGAATGCGCTTTTCCGTGCTCTGACGGGTCTGGAGGGCGAGCTCTTTACCAAGATCAGCCCCGTGGAGGAATCCCACACCAATCTGGACGTGGGTCTGGTGGAGGGAGGCCTCTACTACTACGCAGGCGACGTGGTTCCCGAGGAGGAGGACCCCAGCCGCGTCTTCCATTTCCGCTACACCGCTCCCGTGAAGGGGAACGTGTACGTCTATGCGGATTTTCCCACCTCCGATTACGCGCAGATCAACAACGCATACCACAATATCAGCGAATACCCCAATCTCTTTTCCGCCGGCTTTTTCATGGAAAACGAATCCTTCCACCTGCGCGCCTTCCCCGATGAGCCCGCCGACGGCTTCTTCGAGGGCAATTTTACCCTTTACGTGTGCGTGTTTAACGAGGCGCTCTGGCAGGAGGGGCTGGCCCGCCTGAAGGCAGGAAAGATGCAGATCACCTCCTTTGAGGATACCTCCTTTACCGCCACCGTGAGGGCGGAGCAGGACAGCTATCTTTATACCTCCGTTCCCATGGAGCGGGAGGGGGCCTGGACGGTGCTGTTGGACGGCGAAAAGGCCGAGGTGGTGCCCTTCACGGGTGCCTTCGTGGGAATCTACGTGCCCGCAGGGGAGCATACGCTGGAATTCAGCTATACCTCCGAGGGCTTCTTGCCCGGCCTTGTGATCAGTCTTATTTCCCTGACGCTCTTTGTGGCATTGGCGATTTTTGAGAGAAAGAGAAAGCTTTTCCCCGAGAAGCCCCTGCCCGTAACGGAGCCTCCCGCTGAGGAGACTGCCGTCGAGGAGGAGAAAGCTGTGGAAGGAGAGGACCATGACGCTGCAGAAGCTGATGAGCCTGACCCGCAAGGGGATTGACGAATACCGCATGATCGCCGAGGGCGATACGGTGGTGGTGGGTGTCAGCGGCGGCAAGGATTCTCTTGCGCTGTGTACGGCGCTGGCGGGCTTGGTCCGCTTCCATCCTGCCCGCTTTACCGTGAAGGCGCTGACGGTGGATCTGGGCTTTCCCGAGGCAAACTACGAGCCCATCGCCCGTTATATGGAGGGGCTCGGCGTGGAATATCGGGTGGAAAAGACCGAGATCGGAAGGATCGTTTTCGACGTGCGAAAGGAAAAGAATCCCTGCTCCCTTTGCACCAAAATGAAGCGCGCCGTGCTGTGCGACGGAGTGCGGGCCATGGGCGGCACGAAGCTTGCCTTGGCGCACCATCGGGACGATCTGATCGATACCTTTTTGCTCAATCTTTTTTATGCAGGCAGGATCGACACCTTTCTTCCCGTGACGGAGTTGACGAAGACGGGCATCACCGTCATTCGTCCCTTCCTTTATACGGAGGAGAAGGAGCTGGTGTATTTTGCGGGGAAGAATCCCATGCCCGTGTGCCCCTCGGGCTGTCCCGCCGACAAGCACACCTCCCGCGAGGAGGTCAAGACCCTGCTTGAGACCCTGAGAAAGGAAAATCCCGACATCAAGGCCAAGCTCTTCGGCGCTATCGAACGGGCGGGGCTCCTCGATCGCAAGGAGAACGATACCATCCGTTTGGAGCGGTAAAATGTGAAAAAAATGTTAATAATCCCCGCCTCCCCTTGAAATTTCAGGGGGAAGGGGTATAATAAAAACAAGATTTAGCACTCGGCAAACGAGAGTGCTAAATAAAAAACAGCAATTCATATTCAGGAGGATCGAAAATATGTTGAAGCCCTTGAACGACAGAGTGGTTCTGAAAATGGTCGAGGCCGAGGAGACCACCGTCTCCGGTATTATTTTGGCAGGCTCTGCCAAGGAGAAGCCCGAGATCGCAGAGGTCATTGCCGTAGGTCCCGGCGGACTGGTTGACGGTAAGACCGTGGAAATGAACGTAAAGCCCGGTGACAAGGTCATTATGAGCAAATACTCCGGTACCGAAGTGAAGTATCAGGGTACCGAATACGTGATCGTACGTGCAGGCGACATTCTCGCCATCGTAGACTAAGGAGGGTAATTAACCATGGCAAAAGACGTAATTTACGGAATTGAAGCAAGAAATAAGCTTATGGGCGGTATCGACGCCCTGGCTAACGCCGTGAAGGCTACCATCGGCCCCAAGGGCAGAAACGTGGTGCTTGACAGAAAGTTCGGCGCACCCCTCATCACCAACGACGGTGTGACCATTGCCAAGGAGATCGAGCTTTCCGATCCCTTTGAAAACATGGGCGCTCAGCTGGTGCGCGAGGTTGCCGTTAAGACCAACGACGCCGCAGGTGACGGTACCACCACCGCTACCGTGCTGGCTCAGGCCTTCGTTCGCGAGGGTATGAAGAACGTGACCGCAGGTGCCAACCCCATGGTCATCAAGAAGGGCATCCAGAAGGCCGTTGACTGTGCCATCGCTCAGCTCCGTGCCAATTCCAAGCCCGTTTCCGGTAAGGAGGATATCATCAGAGTCGGTACCATTTCCGGTGGCGACGAGCTGGTGGGCACCCTTATTGCCGACGCGATGGACAAGGTGACCGCCGACGGCGTGATCACCGTTGAGGAAAGCAAGTCTGCCGAGACCTATTGTGAGGTGGTAGAGGGCATGCAGTTCGACCGCGGCTATCTCTCCCCCTACATGGTGACCGATACCGATAAGATGGAGGCCTCCTTTGACGACGCCATCCTTCTCATTACCGACAGAAAGATCTCCAACATTCAAGAGATCCTGCCCCTTCTGGAGCAGGTGATGCAGTCCGGCAAGAAGCTGGTCATCATCGCAGAGGACGTAGAGGGCGAGGCTCTCAGCACCCTGCTGGTGAACAAGCTCCGCGGCACCTTCGTTTGCGCCGCCGTGAAGGCTCCCGGCTTCGGTGACAGAAGAAAGGATATGCTTCAGGACATCGCTACCCTTACCGGCGGTACCGTTGTTTCCTCCGATCTGGGGCTTGAGCTGAAGGAAACCAGCCTGGATATGCTTGGCCGTGCAAAGCAGGTTAAGATCACCAAAGAGAATACCATCATCGTCGGCGGTGCCGGTGATACTCAGGCAATCAAGGACAGAATCGCTTCCATCCGTCAGAGCATTGAAACCACCACTTCCGATTTCGACCGTGAAAAGCTGCAGGAGAGACTTGCAAAGCTTGCCGGCGGTGTAGCGGTAATCAAAGCAGGCGCTGCTACCGAGGCCGAAATGAAGGATAAGAAGCTCCGCATCGAGGATGCGCTGAATGCAACCCGTGCCGCAGTAGAAGAGGGTATCGTTCCCGGCGGCGGCGTAGCGCTTCTGAATACCGTAAATGCCGTAAAGGCACTTTTGGAGACCGCCCAGGGTGAAGAGAAGATCGGTGTCGAGATCGTTCTCCGCGCGCTCGAGGATCCTGCCCGTCAGATCGCCGCGAACGCAGGCTTTGAGGGAAGCGTCATCATCGACAAGATCCTTTCCTCCGGCAAGGTTGCCTACGGCTTTAACGCCTACAGCGAAGAGTACGTGGATATGTACGAAGCCGGTATCATCGATCCTACCAAGGTGACCCGCAGCGCTCTTGCCAACGCCGCAAGCGTTGCCGCAATGGTACTGACCACCGAGGTTCTCGTTACCGATAAGAAGGAAGATGCAAACGCTCAGGCAGCGGCCGCAGCGGCAGCTGCAGCAGCAGGCGGCGGAATGTACTAAAATTCAAATTTATCAAAAATCACCCCCGACGAACACGTCGGGGGTGATTTTTTTTACCGAAGGAGTTTGTTTTGCTTTTATAGCATTGATCAAAAAGAGCGAGACTGTTTATACCTGGATCGAGGGAGGAAGAAATACGTAATTTAAAGGATTTACGCGAATGGATTCGCCGCCCTTGCCATCGGGCATCAGTAAGACAAAATAAAGATTGACGTTATCGGGACTGGTCATACCGGTAGCACCAAGCATACCAAGTGTGTCTCCCTGTGAAACCTTGTCGCCAACTGACACGGAAATTGAATTTAAGTGTGAATAATAGGTCAGATAACCGTTTCCGTGATCCACGGTGACGTGATTTCCGCGATCCGGAAAATACTTTGCCTCGGTGACGATCCCATCTGCTGCGGCAAGAGCGGGAATAATACCGTTATATTCCCAGCCTCCAACGTCGATCCGAATGCCATCGGTCGGCTTTCCGGAGGGAAAGGAAACGGAACCGGAGGTTTCGGCAGGCAGAGGCCATAGCCAGGGAATCAAAGGATAATCCTCGGGGAAACTGCAGTAGAACAGGAGATAAATGGCATCGTCCATATCGATTTCACCGTTGGAGTCGAAGTCTGGGTCTTGATTGACAGGGTAATCCTCGGGAAAACTGCAATGAAAGAGAGTGTAAATGGCATCGTCCATATCTACCCCCTCAACCCCATTTACGTCGCCGGGGACGTAAGGAGAGCGCTCGTAACTGCAAAGGTTGCAGATCAGATCTTGGGAATGGTCAAAGTAGTGGGGTGCAAAGCGTTC
>JAFQMA010000029.1 GCA_017414535.1 Clostridia bacterium
ACCGCAGCATTGACAGATCAGCTCTCTAGGAGAGCCGAGGAGAGTATGTCTACAATTGGGACGATAGCGAATACCGCCGCGAGGAAGAAGAGGAAGAACGTCGTCGAAGCCAAGACGAGGATGACGATGATTGATCTTTTCTTTGTCTACTGCGGGCAGAATTTGTTTCGCGAAAAGCCTTGACTTTTGGGGTGAACAGAGTTACCATACAAACGGAAAAAACACCTCGAATGCGGCGAGAGCTGCATTCGGGGTGTTTTGCTTGACCACAGTTTATCCCATTCACACGACGGTCGTATACGGAAACGGAAAATTCTAGGGAGTGGCAGTAAAAAGGCCATGCACTCGGCACGGCCTTGTTTCTTAATCCTTGGCGGGGGGATATTCATTGCAAAGGAGGCGGTAGGGGGGCTCGTCCTCCTCAATGGTGGGAAAACGTCCCACGGGCGGGTTGAAGCGGTTATCGGTATTGTCGTCGTTGCATTGGCTGACCTCGCCGAGAAGAACGGCACCCGTTCCCTCCTCCACGGCAAAATCGTGATAGAGATACTGAGGAATATAGATGCTTTCGCCCGGGGTCAAGCGGATCTGCGTACCTGCGGGAACGGAAAAAGCGCGGCCGTCCATGTGCACGGTCACGTCGGAATCATAGTCGATCTCTTCATTGGGCAGAGCATTGTAGACGCGGATCAGACAGTTTCCGCCGCCGCGATTGATGATATCCTCGGTCTTAAACCAATGGAAATGGTTGGCGGCACACTGTCCTTCGTTGAGATAAAGGAGCTTTTCCGCATAGACCTTGGGATACGTATCGGCCATTTGACGGTTGCCGTTGCGGATGGTAATAAGGGAAAAGCCGATTTTTTCAAAGTCACCCAAGCCGAAATCGGTAATATCCCAACCCAGCATGCAGTCGCGCACCTCGTCGTATTCGTGGCCGAGACTCTCCCAACGGTCCGGCGTAAAATGACAAAAGGGGGGCAAATAGCAATGATGCTTTTCACACATAGCCTCCAGCGCTTTGAGGGCACGGTTGATCTCCGATCGTTTCATTGGATTTCTCCTCTCTATTCTTTGTTTCATCATAAGGGGTATCAAGAAAAAAGTCAAGTAGCCTTTGCGACGGATTAAAAAAAGGCACAAACGAAAACCATACTTTCGCCACGTGACGGAAAGAGCGCCTGAGCTGATACAAATAGATTTTTAAAAAAATAAAGTAAAGACGACATTTAAAATAATAAAAGAATGTTAATTTCGTTCAAAACAATGTAATTTTCGGTCGATTTTTGTGTATATTTTCAAAAAATGTTGATTTTCTCAAGAATCCGTAATAAAAAAGTATTGACATTTCCGCAAAAAAGGTATATTCTGTCTCAATCAAGTATTTGTATTCGAATTATAATAGGAGAAATAGTTATGTCTAACCCCAACTACAACCCGTTTGACAACGCCCGTGCTCAATTTGACCACGCAGCCGATCTTCTTGATCTGGATCAGTCTACCAGAGATCTGCTTCGTCAGCACCGTCAGGAGATCCACTTTACCCTGCCCGTAAAGATGGACGACGGCACGACCAAGATCTTCAAGGCATTCCGTATGATCCACAACGACGCCAGAGGCCCTGCCAAGGGTGGCATTCGTTTCCATCCCAACGAAACCGTTGATACCGTTCGTGCTCTTTCCATGTGGATGACCTGGAAGTGCGCCGTGGTAGATATTCCTCTCGGTGGCGCCAAGGGCGGTATCATCTGCGATCCCCGTACCATGTCTCTCAACGAGCAGGAGCGCCTTTGCCGCGCCTACATCCGCCGTCTGCACAGCATGGTAGGCCGTCACACCGACGTGCCCGCTCCCGACGTAATGACCAACGGTCAGCACATGATGTGGATCCTCGACGAGTATGAGACCATCACCGGTCAGCGCACCCCCGGTATGATCACTGGTAAGCCCGTAGGTCTGGGCGGCTCTCTTGGCCGTACCGAGGCTACCGGCTTCGGCGTGGTATTCTGCCTGCGTGAGTGCCTGAAGGTACTGGACATCAACATGTACAAGACCACCGCAAGCATTCAGGGCTTCGGTAACGTTGCTGAGTACACCGCTCGCAAGTACACCGAGCTGGGCGGCCGCGTAATCTGCGTTTCCTGCTGGAACGCTGCTGATAAGGTGGCTTACACCTTCCGCAAGCTGGACGGCTGCGATCCTGCTGAGCTGGCTTCCATTAAGGATTCTTACGGCAGCATCGACAAGGAAAAGGCCATCGCTCTGGGTTACGAGGTTCTTCCCGGTGACGCTTGGCTCAGCGAGGACGTTGACATTCTGATCCCCGCCGCTCTGGAAAATCAGATCACTCCCGACGTATTCCCCCAGATCTCCAAGCAGGTGAAGATCATCTGCGAGGCAGCCAACGGTCCTACCACTCCCGACTGCGATCCTCTGATCCAGGAGGCCGGCATCATGCTGATCCCCGACTTCTTGAGCAACGCCGGCGGTGTTACCTGCAGCTACTTCGAGCAGGTTCAGGGCAACATGAACTACTACTGGAGCAAGCAGGAGGTTCTGGACAAGCTGGAGGTCGTGATGGACAACGCCTTCCACAACGTATTTGACCTGGCACAGAAGAAGAACATCTATATGCGTGACGCCGCTTACATGGTAGCCATCGAGCGCGTTGTAAACGCTGTAAAGACCAGAGGTTGGGTCTGATTCCCTATTCTCCCTAATATAATATAAAGCTAACGCGCCAAATGCTTCGGCATTTGGCGCGCATCATGTTAAGATAAAGGAGCGACCATGAACCCGGGCTTTATTTTGACCAACGCATTGCTTGGCATCGGACTTGCCATGGATGCTTTTTCCGTTTCGCTGGCAAACGGTCTTGCGGAGCCGTGCATGAAGCGTCGACGCGCTTTTATGATGGCGGGGCTCTTTGCTCTGTTTCAGGCGGCCATGCCCATGATCGGATGGGTATGTGTACATAATTTCATTCTGTATTTTAAAGCCTTTGAAAAATGGATCCCCTGGATCGCGCTGGTTCTTCTGCTCTTTATCGGCGGCAAGATGCTTTTAGAGGGCATTGGCTGCGCTAAGGGTGAGGAAGGGTCCGTATGCGCCAGGCGGATCACTTTCGGGGCTCTGCTTTTGCAAGCGCTGGCCACCTCCATTGACGCTCTTTCCGTGGGCTTTACCATTGCGGAATACAATTTCCTTGAGGCGCTGGGTGCGGTGGCTATCATTGCGGCACTGACCTTCGTGATCTGCTACGGCGGTGTGCTCATCGGAAAAAAATTCGGCACCAAGCTTTCGGGCAAGGCCTCGATCCTGGGCGGGGTGATCCTGATCCTCATCGGCATTGAGATCTTTATTTCTTCTTTCTTTTAAAAGGAGCCCTGCGGCATTTTCCGCAGGGCTTTTTTTGAGCAAAAATAAATATCCCCCCGTAAAACGGGGGGTATTTCATTTTCGGGCATAGCCCTAAACAATACTGGCGACGCACAAGTGCGTTTTTTGGTTGGCCTGCCAGCCAAGCAACTGTTACTTACTACCCATAAATGGGTCCCGCGG
>JAFQMA010000030.1 GCA_017414535.1 Clostridia bacterium
ACCCCAGCACCAACTCCTTCAAGAGACTGGTGCCCGGCTTCGAGGCCCCCGTTACCGTGGGCTACGCAACCTCCAACCGCAGTGCGGTCATCCGCATTCCCGCTTACGCCAAGACCCCCAAGCTCCGCAGATTCGAGCTTCGCAATCCCGACGCCACCTGCAATCCCTATTTCTGCTATGCGGCCATCCTCATGGCAGGTCTGGACGGCGTTAAGAACAAGATCGATCCTCACGCCAACGGCTGGGGTCCCTACGACGTGAACCTCTTCAACCTCCCCGAGGAGGAGAAGGCCAAGCTGAAGGGTCTGCCCACCAGTCTGGACGAGGCGCTGAACGCGCTGGAGGCCGACCACGATTACCTGACCGCGGGCGGCGTATTCCCCGAGGAGCTGATCCGCAACTTCATCAAGGCAAAGAGAGCCGAATGTGCCGAGCTTGCCAAGATCCCCCACCCCGCAGAATTCGAAAAGTACTACAATCTGTAAGATACGTCTCCGCAGGCCGTGCCTGCGGAGATTTTTCTTGCTATTTGCTTTGTCCTGTGATACAATGGGGAAAATGCAAGGAAAGGAGAGTGACTCTGTGGAATTATCCCTTGTGATCCCCTGCTTTAACGAGGAAGAAAACGTCCGCCCCTTTTTCGACAAGACGGTGGAAGTGCTGGGCGATGCTTGCGAGAGCATTGAATGGATCTTCGTAAACGACGGAAGTCGCGACAAAACGGAGGAAGCCCTGCGTACGCTGTGTGCCCTGACGGAAAGACACGTACGCGTCATCGACTTTTCCCGCAATTTCGGCAAGGACGCCGCCATTCTGGCAGGCCTGCAGGCAAGCCGCGGCGACTATACCGCCATCATCGATGCGGATCTTCAGCAGAACCCCAAATACGTTTTGGACATGCTGAATTTTCTGAAAGAAAATCCCTCCTACGACGGCGCCTGCGCTTACCAGAGCCAAAGAAACGAATCCCGTCCCCTCTCCTTTTTCAAGAACTGCTTTTATAAGCTCATCAACAAGATCACCGAGATCGAATTTTACCGCTCCGCCAGTGATTTTCGCGTGCTGAGCCGCAAGATGGTAAGAGCCGTGCTTTCCATGCCCGAGCGCTGTCGCTTCTCCAAGGGCATCTTTTCCTGGGTGGGCTTTCGGGTCCATTATATGCCCTATACCGTAGAGCCGCGACACGCAGGCAAGACCAAATGGAGCTTCTGGAAGCTGATGGGGTACGCTGTGGACGGCATCGTGGCCTTTTCCGACAAGCCCCTGATCCTCTCCTCCGTTTTGGGCATGCTGCTCTTTGTGATCTCCCTTGTCATGATGCTGGTAGTGGTCATTAAAACACTGATCTTCGGTGATCCCGTGGCGGGCTTCCCCACGCTGGCCTCGCTGATCCTGCTTTTGTCGGGCATCCAGCTTTTGTGCATCGGCATTATCGGGCAGTATCTGGCAAAGATCTATTCCGAATCCAAGGCAAGACCCCTCTTTGTGATCCGCGACGAATTCGGCTCCGAAAAGGAAAAGGAAGAATAAAGCAAAAGCTCCCTCGCAATGAGGGAGCTTTTTTGCCCTTTCAGGAGGAAACGGTGGGCGCGGAGGGCAGCGTGTTATAGTTTTGGGTGGGGCGCTGGCCGGGGTAATAGAAATAGGTAAACTTGATGGCGTAGAGATCGCAGACGATGAAATTATCCACCACGTCGTCGTACAGAACCACGTAGTCCGTGCCCACAAAATAGAGGATCCCCTGCTTGCGGACAAGCTGCTCCGTGCCGATGAGAAACTCCATGACCACGTATTGCCCTACGTTGTTTCCCAGCACCTTTTGAATGGAGCCGCGGAAATCGGAGCCGTTGAAATCCACCGCAGGGGGGACGGAAAAGCCCTCTCGGCGCGGGGGCGTGGGTGCGGGGTAGCGAATTTGATCCATAATGCTTCCTTTCTTCGGTCAAGTGGAGGCGTAGGCCTCGGTGGGGTCGTAAAAGCAATGCTGTCCGATGCGTCGGGTGAAAACGCCCACGCCGCTGGGGAAATTGCGGGGGCAGGAGGAGGAATAGGGATTGAAGAACCACAGCGCGCGGCCGAGGCCCGCCAGTCGCCCTCCCGCAATGGCCCAATCGGCAATATCGTAGTGGACTCCCGTAGGATTCATATTGTAGATATTCTGGCGGTTGTAGCTTCCGCCCACGGTCTCCATGGCACAGGTAAACTGGCCCCTCTGAAAGACCACGTCCCGTACGGTGCCTCCCACACGGGCGTATTCACCGGTGGTGGCACGGACGCGGTTCATGACCACGCTGGCCACGGCGCGCATTCCGTTATCCCCTTCTCCGCCCGCCTCGCATTCGATGAGCCTTGCTAAAAGCTCCCTGTCGGAATAAGCCAAAGGATCACCTCCCTTCCATCATGATATGAATTTTTGGGAAAAAGGTGACTTGCTTTTTCATAGGAACTGTGGTACAATCATGAAACCAAACCGTAAAGGAGAACATTATGAACGCACAGAGCAAGGTCCTGGCCGTGGTCGGCGGCAAGGCCATTACCGAAGAGGACGTACAGAAGACGCTGATGCAGATGGGTCAGCGTGCTGCCCAGTATAACAACCCCCAGGGCAAAAAAATGCTGCTGGATCAGATCATCAACAAGGAGCTTGTGATCCTTGACGCCAAGAAAAACCTTTTAGAGCACGATGCCGAATTCAAGGCAGAGCTAGAGACCGTAAAGCGCGAGCTTCTGGCCAACTTCTACGTGGAGAAGATCCTTCGTGACGTAAAGGTGCAGGAGAGCGAGATCAAAAAGTACTATGACGAAAACCCCGAACAGTTCCGGGGGGAGGAGACCGTTTCCGCCTCCCACATTCTGGTGGAGACCGAGGAAAAGGCCAAAGAGGTCATGGAGCGCATGGAAAAGGGCGAAATGAGCTTTGAGGAGGCCGCCAAGGGCTTCAGCACCTGTCCCTCCGGTCAGCGCGGCGGCGATCTGGGTGAATTCGGCCACGGCATGATGGTCAAGGAATTTGACGAGGCCTGCTTTGAAATGGCAGTGGGTGAGGTTCGCGGCCCCGTAAAGACCCAGTTTGGCTTCCACATCATCCGTCTTGATAAGAAAAACGATCCCAAGCCCGTCACCTTCGAGGAGGCCAAGGGCGAGATCTACAAGAATCTCATGGCGCAGGCTCAGCAGAAGGCTTATCAGAGCAAGATGAACCAGCTCCGCATCCTCTACCCCGTGGATCACTCCGGCATTCTTTAAAAAGATGAAGAGAGACTTCAGATTGAAGTCTCTCTTTTTTCTTTTTCATTCTTTTTTTCTCTGCGGCGACGCAGGATGCGGTCGTATAGCACAAGTCCCGCAATGCTGATGGCTGCGGAAACGGCAAAAACGATGATGGCGAACAGGTAATTCTCCTCGCCCAAGGCATTACCGCCCAGAGTGCTGGTGACCACCGACGGGATCCGCGCCACGGTGGTGAGAATGAGCCAGTGGGAAAGCCTGATATCCGTCAGTCCCACAAAATAGCTGATCAGATCCTTGGGAGTGCCCGGGATCAGCATGATGATAAACAGAAGATAGTGAAATTTCTTGGAGTCCTGCAACAGCTTCAGTCCGCGGATCTTCTCTATGGAGAAGAAGACCTCCACCAGCTTGACGCCCAGTGCTCTGACGAAGAGGAACACCAATGCGGAGCCGATGAAAATGGCGCAAAGAGAAAGAACGGTGCCCTCCACCGCACCGAAGGCAAGGCCTGCGGCGATCTCCAGGGGCTCACCGGGAATGAGGGCCACCACCACCTGCACCACGCTCATGCCCACAAAAAGAATGCGGGCTCCCCACCCCTTTTCCTCCACCCAGAGGCGGAAGGCCTCGGGATCCTCAAAAAAGGAAAGCAGAGGCCGTCCCAAAAAGACGGTGATGAAGGCAAAGAACAGAATGAAAACGATGACGGCCAGGATGCTGAGGACCTTTTTGTGGCGATCGGTCATGGGCTTCACGAAAGTCCTCCCTTACGAGCGGCGTCGGCGTCACGCTTTAATTTTTCAAAGGCCTCGGGATGCTCCACGTAATACAGGGGGCAGAGCTTACCCGTGACGTCGTAATGGCGGATGATGTTTTCCTCGTCCAGCTTATAGCGATCCAAAAGATAGGCAAGCAGGCGGATCAGGGAGGCCTCGGTCGCCTCGGTAAAGCGTCCCGTGGCATCGGGATGGCACAGCTCAATGGAAACGGTATCCCGATTGCGAGCGTTGGTGGCACTGGATTTTTCATTCAGAGGCACGCAAAGGATCACCTCCCCCTCCAGACCGATCACAAAATGAGCACTGACGGTGGAATCGGGGTTATTGAAATAGTTTCTGTTCTGCTGAGCGGTGGTGCCGGGATTTGCCACGTAATGAAGGGCAATGTCCTTGACCGCCTCAATGGCTTCGCCGCGGCGGCTTTCTCCGTCAACGGCGATGAGCTGTACGTCGATCCAATCGGGCAGGGTCTCATCTCCGGGCTCCTCCGTCGCAGTGGCGGGCACGGTAACGGGGGCGGGCCTCTCCTCGGGGGAGAAGATCAAATAGCCCAAAAGCACAAGGCTTGCCAACAGCACCACGGAAAGGGATACGATCAAAAGGACGATCCCCTTCTCGCCGCAGGGAGGCTTCTTTTGATTATTATGCTTCTTGGAGCTCTGTTTTTCCTTTACACGGACCGCAGTTTTGGTTTCCATCACAATTCCTACTTTTTCGATTGAATTCTATTCCTTATTTTACGACCCGCAGTGGGCTCTTGTCAAGAGACAGTTTCACGAAAAAGAAGAAGCGGCCTCCCGCTTCTTCTGTGTTTACAGACAGCCTGCCTCGCAGAAATGACTGTTGGTCTTGCATCGGGTAGTGCCGAAATCCACACCCACACCGCAATCGCGGCAGATGCGGTACAGGCGGTGGTAACGAAGGCCTGAGGCCTCGTCCGTAAAACTTTCGTAGTACTTGTGACTAAAGAAGTGGGTCATATCCTCCCGTCCTTTTTCAAGACCCTTTTCACAGATCATTTTGAGGCCCTCCGGGGTCTTGAAGGGCAGCTCGACCGTGGTCTGCTCCGTTTCCGCAGGAAGAGTCTCCGTCTCGGCAGATGAGCTCTCCTGCGGGGCGGTGGTAGGGGTGGGATCCGTCTCCGCGCAGGCGGCAACGGAAATGAGAGCAAGGGACAAGCAAACGATGGATACAAGATAAAACACGGCGCGGTTTTTCATTGAATTACCTCCTTTGTTCTTACGCACGGGGCAGGGTGAGGATCGCCTTGAAGAGATCGGCCTCCACCCGGATCTCCATATCGCCCTTTTGGACCTGGGCGAGACTGCGGGCGATGGCAAGACCGAGACCGCTCCCCTCGCTGTGGCGGGAGACGTCTCCGCGGACGAAGCGCTCCATCAGCTCCTCGGCACTGCGCTCCAAGGGAGCGGCGGACACGTTGCGGAAGGACAGCTCCACCTGCCGCTCTGTAGCACGGGCGGCAATGAAGGCACGGGTACCGGGGAGGGCGTACTTTGCAATATTTCCCATAAGGTTATCGGCAATACGCCAAAGGAGCTTGCCGTCGGCTAAGACGTAGAGCTCTTCCTTAGGAAGATCCAACACGGGTGTGATGCCCTTATCCTCCAGAAGGCCCTTATACTCTCCCAGCATCTGCTCCAGAAAAATATTCACCTCCAAGGGCTCGCTCTGCGCGCGAATGGCACCGCTGGTAGCCTTGGCCGATTCCACCAGATCCTCGGTGAGCTTTTTCAGCTTTGCCGTCTGGCGATCCAGCACCTCGATGTATTCCTGCATTTTTTTGCTGCGGGTCTTTTCCTTTTTCATGAGATCCACGAAGCTGACGATGCTTGTCAGCGGTGTTTTCAGATCGTGGGATACGTTGGTGATGAGCTCCGTCTTAAAGCGCTCGCTTTTCATTTTTTCCTCCACGGCAAGCTCCAGCCCCTCGGCACTGCGGTTCACCGCCTCACCCAAAAAGCGAAGGCCTGCGGGAAGTGAGTTAAGCTCCACCCGATGCTCAAGTCTGCCGTCTGCCAACTTCTTCAGATCCTTTTGCAGACGGCAAAGGGAGGCCGCATACCAGATCAGCAGAGCGGAAAGAGCCAGTCCCTCCGCCAAGGCGACGAGAAGAAACATCTTCTCAAGCACCAAGACCAAAAGCAGGTCCAGCACCGCTACCACCCCCAGCCCCACCGCTACCAGAGGAACGAGGCGAACGTGAGAAAGGAGGGCGCGAAAGGCGCGGCGAAGCCATCTGCCGCCACGATAAAGTAGGCTCGTTTCCTTCAAAATGCCGCAACGCAGACGGGTGGCCAGCGTCATGCCGCACAGATAGAAGAGGGCCACGGGAACGAGGGTCAAAGCAAGAAGGAGCACCAGCTCCGAAAGGTAGCTTGCCCAATCGGCAAGAAGGAGCCAGCAGGGCACCGACAGAAGCAGGAGGAAAAGCGGGATCTCAAAGGGGATGCGATCGATCCAATCAGGGGAGGGCTCGTCACTGTCCCCGTGCTTGCCTGCCACGGCAAAAAGATGGACGGTCAGGAGCACCAGCAGGATCAGAGAGCCGAAAAAGACGTAGATCAAAAGGCTTCTGACCGCATAAAGCAGGGAGAAGACCGTGCGTGTGGCGTAAGTCGGATGGTCCGTGGGGAAGCCGTAGCCGTAGAGGGTAACGAGATACGTGGTTTCGGTGACCTGCACCTCCGTATTGTTGGAGGTCAGCTCCTGACGGGTGGCGGAGCCGTCGGAATAGCCACCGCCGTAGCTTGGGTAATAGCTTCGATCGGTGAGGGTGACCGTCTGCTTCAGTTGAAATCTCGGCGAAACCGTTTTGGCGTTGGAAAAGCGGATCAGCTCTCGCTCGTTGCGGATGACAACCGCCGTTTCGGTCTCCTCACACAGGGTATTGAGCGAATCGTAAATGGCAAGAACGGAAACGTTGTCCCGATTGCCGTCGTGGAAGGTGGCGGCAAGGGAGCGGGCGAGATAGGAAAAGCCGTCCTGCCAGATCTCAGCCTCCACCTCTTCAAAGCTTTTTTGATAGGCGCTTCGGTCCAGCAAAAGGCTGATGCCGAAAACGGAAAAGACCGTCAGGCAGAAAAACAGGGTGGCCAGCACAAAGGAAACGGTTTTGGTAACGGTATGACGCATCAGCTTTTTCATTTTGTTCCTCCCTCCAATTTATAGCCCTGACCCCAGACTACCTTCAGGTATTGGGGCGAGGCGGGATCAAATTCAAGCTTTTCCCGCAGATGACGGATATGCACTGCCACGATGTTTTCCGCACCCAGCGGCTCCTCACGGCGCACCTCCTGATAGATCCTGCGGGGCGACATGACCTCCCCCACGTGCTCCATGAGCACCTTCAAAATGGCAAATTCCGTAGGGGTGAGAGAGACGGGCTCTCCCGCAAGGGTAACGGTCTTTGCCTTATCGTCCAGGACGATCTCCCCTACCCGCAGGCAGGAGGGAGACGTCACCTCACAGCCCAACGTGGTATAGCGGCGCAGCTGACTGCGGATGCGCGCCAGAAGCTCCACGGGATTATAGGGCTTGGTCACGTAATCGTCTGCGCCAAGATTAAGGCCGAGGATCTTATCCGTATCCTCACTCTTGGCGGAAAGAAAGATCACAGGGACGTTGTATTTTTCCCGCAGGGCAGAAACGGCGGCAAGACCGTTCATTTCGGGCATCATCACGTCGAGGAGCACCAGATGGACCTCCTCCCGCTCCATGATCTCCAGCGCTTCCCTGCCGGAATACGCCTCCAAGGTGCCGTAGCCCTCAGAGGAAAGATAGATCTTTAAAGCATTAACGATATCCTGTTCATCGTCACAAATAAGAACGTTATACATTTCGATCACCTCCACTGCTATCATAACACAAAAAGATTAAAGAAAAAATCGGGAAAATCCTTAAGAATTGCTTAAGATTTCCCCGATCGGGCATTATACGAAAAAGCGACGCTCCAAATAGCGACGGAAGGGCGGCACGATCCCTACGACCAAAAGGCAGAGTCCAAGTGTACCGAAAAGGATCATGGGCAGAAGCGAAAAGCTGATCCGCAGGGATTCCTCCGAAGCCGCGTGCCACAGCACCTCAAAGACGAAGGACAGAGCGGCAAGCACGAGAAAGAGACCGCCGTAAATAAAGAATTTGCCTCCGCGCACGTATCGTACCAACGTGACCACCGTTTCCAACGCCAGCATGATGCCGCCCCAGAGGGGCAGGATCAAGGGGAAGAAAAGCCCCCAGCCAAGGTCAAGATCCAAATACCACCAAAGCCCTGCGGACACCGCAAAGAACACGGGCAGAAAAATAACGGGATTGGGTCTGCGCCACCAGCGCGGCAGAAGAAAAGCGGCATAGAAGCTACCCAGCCCAAAGAGCACGTAGGGCGCAAAGGTCATGGGAGGATACACCAGATCCCACGCCAGTACCATGCCGCCCGCGGCGGCAAGGAGCAAGGTCAGAACGAAGATGAGCCCGCGGAAATCCTCCTTGATGCGAGGACGGGGCGTGCGGGGATAAAGACCCGCGGCCTTGGGATCACGGGGGGTAAGGGGCTGTGCACAAAGGGGACATTTGATCTCACCTTCCCCCAGACGGGCACCGCAATTGGGACAGAACATAATTACCTCTCGTTGCTTTCTAACGTAATGGAAACGCCCTCGCTCTCCAGCAAGGGGAAAAAGCGTTGCTCCAAGGCAGGCTCGCGGGTATTGCGGACGATATTGATGCAAAGGCGCCCCTTGTAGGATACCACGGCGCAGTTATAGGGCGCCTTGGCCTGAGGCCCGATGATAAAGTCGAAGCGGTCGATGGCACGCTCCATTTCCTCGGGCAGGCTCACCACACCCAGATTGGACAGACAAAGGGTGGCACTTCGCTCCCCCACCGTATCGAAAACAGCGCGCATGACGAGGTTTTTCAGAAAAAGGGGAACAAGGCGAATGGCCATCCCCTTTTCACTGTTAACGTTGGCGGTGAACACGCGACGGAGCTTACGAGGCTGAAGCTGCAGGGCCATTTGATGGTGCACCATGGGATAGAGCTCTGCCAGGGTAGCATCCGTATCGCCCTTCTCTACACCCACGTTAAAAACAGAAACGAAATTGCGCAGAGAGCGGCTTTCAAAATACTTTCTCAAATTAACGGCGATCTGAACCCGCACGGCGCGCTCACGGCGAGGGGAGACCCGTTCCTTCTGGATCTGTGCCACGCTGTGCACCAGAAATGCGGACAGAAGGGCGGTAATGCTGATGCCCTCCTTCCTTGCGCGGGCAAGGAGATCGGCAGCGTTCATGGTAGCGCAGGTCACGTGTAAAAAGCCGTCCGGCTCGGGGGTGCCCGTCAGACGGAAGGCGGGATCGGGATCACGCTTATCGGCGGCGGGTCCCGCATGGCGCAGGAAGGAATCCTCCGTTTCGGCGGGATCCGGCCCATCCTCGGGAGAAAGGATGCCCTCGTAGCGGACGGGCAGCCCCGTTTCCTCCAGATAGGCAGCGGCCAGCGTTTTTACAAAGGAAAGGGCGCCCGTGCCATCCGTAAGAGCATGGAAAAACTCCACGGCAATGCGATTTTCAAAATATAGCACCCGCAGGGCGCATTTTGCCACGTCCCGCGCGGTCATGGGCAAAAGAGGCTGACAGCCCTCCTCCACCACGGCAGGGGGGGCGGCATTCTCCTCCAGATAATACCAGAAAAGACCGCGGCGCAGGCGCACGCAAACGGAGGGAAAGCGGGGCGCAATGCGCGCCACGGCACGCTTCAGCGCCTCGGGGCAAACGGGAGAGGTAAGCGTGAAGGAAATACGGAATACGTTACTCCAGCCGCGGCGCATGGACGCGGGGAAGATCTTGGCGGCATTATCCAAACGGTGCCATCTTTTCTGTGATTGCGACACGTGCCTTCTCCCTTCTTTTTTCCCCATTGTACCATAGCTTTAGTCTCATGGCAAGTACATTTAAGAAAAAATATTTTTCTAAAAACCGTTGACAAGGTTATAACAATCGGTTATCATTGTTTCAAAAACCAGATGGAGGGGCTATGAAGTTCTTGAACATTCGGCAGGATGCGCCGAAATACGATACCGTCCGTGCCTACGTAGAGGAAGCGGTAGCAAAATACAGTGATCACAATGCCTTTATTTTAAAGGAATCCATAGAAAGATCTCCCTATTACCTGCCCATCACCTACCGCCGCTTTTGGGAGGAGCTCCGCGCCTTCGGAGCGGGCCTTTGCCATTTGGGCCTGCAGGGAAAGCGCGTTGCGCTCATCGGTAAAAACTCCTACGAGTGGATCCTTTCCTTTCTTTCCGTGCTGTGCGGCGTGGGGGTCATCGTGCCACTTGACAAGGAGCTGCCCGAAAAGGAGCTGCGCCTTTCTCTGGAGAGAAGCCGCGCCGACGCGGTGATCTACGACGAGGAGCGGGAGCACTTCTTTTACGGAGAAAAAGCCATCGAAAACGATAATTTGCGTCTGCGCATCTCCACCAAGAAGCTGAGAGGGGACGTGCAGAGCGTGCGGGATATCATGGAGTTGGGCTCTCTGGCACTGAAAAGAGAGGATCTCTTCGACCGATATTTACCCGATCCCGACGAGATGGCCGCCCTGCTTTTCACCTCCGGCACCACCTCTGCCTCCAAGGCGGTAATGCTTTCCCACCGTAACATTGCCACCAATCTCTACGATCTAATGCGGGTGGAGACCATTACCTCCGAGGACCGAAACCTCGTTTTTCTTCCCCTGCATCACAGCTTCGGCTCCGTGGGACTGACCTATTTTCTCTGTTGCGGTGCCACCAATATGTTCTGCGACGGCTTGCGATACGTTCAGAAGAACCTGAAGGAATACCGCGTGACCACCTTCGTGGGTGTGCCTCTGCTTCTGGAGGGCATGTACCGCACCCTGCTTCGGGGAATCGAGAAGCAAGGCAAGACAAGGCTTGTAAGCAACGCAAAAAAGATCAGCCGCACGCTTTTAAAAACGGGCATTGACGTAAGAAGAAAACTTTTTTCCGCCATCCACAAGGAGCTGGGCGGTAGCCTGCGCTTTATCATCAGCGGCGCCTCCGCGCTGGACCGTGAGGTGGCCGAGGGCTTTAACGAGTTGGGCATTCTCACCGTGCAGGGCTACGGCCTGACGGAGACCAGCCCTGTGCTCAGTGCGGAGAATAACGAGCATATGCGCACGGGCTCCGTAGGGCTTCCCTTTCCCTCGGTGGAGATCACCATTGACGAGCCGGACGAAAACGGCATTGGCGAGATCTGCGCCAAGGGCGGCAACGTCATGCTGGGCTACTACGAAATGCCCGAGGAAACGGCGGCCGTTCTGAAGGACGGTGTATTTCACACGGGAGATCTGGGCTATCTTGATAAGGATGGCTTCCTTTACATTACGGGAAGAAAGAAAAACGTCATCGTTTTGAAAAACGGCAAAAACGTATATCCCGAGGAGCTGGAGGAGGGGCTGAACCGTCTGCCCTTCGTAAAGGAATCCATGGTCTACGCGGGCGAGCGAGACGGTGCCCGCCTCATTGCCGCCAAGATCGTTTACGACGAGGAGTATTTCAAGACCCGTTCCGAGAAAAGCGAGAAAGAAAAGGCAAGCCACATGAAGGCGGCCGTTGCCTCCTTCAACGAGACTCTGCCCTCCTACAAGCACATCAAGCATCTCGTCTTCCGCACGGAGCCCTTTATTAAGACCAGCACCGCCAAAATCCGCCGCCACGAGGAAATAAATTGAGCTATTTTGGCACAAAAGAATAGTAAAACCCCTCCAAAACTATGATTTTGAGATATTCAGGAGGGGTTTTTGTCCTTTTTTTGCGTTGCAATAAAAAAGGGGCGGTGCTATAATAAGGATGACATCGGCTAAAGTCCGTAAAAATTAAGGAGGTTATTATGAAAAAGTTTGAAGGAATGTCCAATCAGGAATTCTACACCTACGCCAAGACCAGAATCCCCGGCGGCACACAGCTTCTCAGCAAGCGCCCCGAGCAGTATGCGCCCGATCAGTGGCCCAACTACTCCGTTCGCAACAAGGGTTGTGAGAGCTGGGATCTGGAAGGAAACCATTATTACGATATGACCACCAATGGTGTTGGCGCCTGCCTTCTGGGCTTTGCCGATCCCGACGTTACGAAGGCTGTCGTTGACCGCGTGCAGAACGGCAGCATGTCCTCTCTGAACGCGCCCGAGGAGGTTTATCTTGCCGAGAGACTGTGCGAGATCCACCCCTGGGCAGAGAACGTTCGCTTCGCCCGTACCGGCGGCGAGACCTGCTCCGTTGCCATTCGTATTGCCCGTGCCACCACAGGCAGAGATCTGGTTGCCATCTGCGGCTACCACGGCTGGCACGACTGGTACATTGCCGCAAACCTCGGTGATAAGGACGGACTGGAGGGTCAGCTTCTCCCCGGTCTGAAGCCCGCCGGCGTTCCCAAGCATCTGCGCGGCTCCGCCCTTACCTTCTACTACGGTGACACCGCCGCCTTCGACGAGATCATGGCAGAGTACGGCGACAGACTGGCCTGCGTGATCATGGAGCCCATCCGCGACGATATGCCCGATGAGTCCATTCTCAACTTCCTGCGCCATATTCGCGAGGAGACCAAGAAAAACGGCACCCTCATGATCTTCGACGAGATCACCATCGGCTGGAGAATGAACTTCGGCGGAAGCCATCTGATGCTGGGCATCACCCCCGATATTGCCACCTTTGCCAAGGCCTTGGGTAACGGTCATCCCATCGGTGCCGTCATCGGTACCCGTGAGGCCATGGACGGCGCTCAGGATGCCTTCATCTCCTCCACCTACTGGACCGAGGCCGTTGGCCCCACCGCCGCACTGGCTACTCTGAAAAAGATGGAAGAGGTACGCGTTTGGGAGAAGGTCTGCGAGACCGGCCGACGTGCTCAGAAGGATTGGAACGAGCTGGCCGCCAAGCACGGTCTGGACATTGAATGCAGCGGTGCTCCCTGCCTTGCTCACTTCAATTTCAACGAGTATTCCCTCGAGCTGAAGACCCTTTACACCGTTCTGATGCTGAAGGAGGGCTTCCTCGGCAGCACCGGTCTGTATCCCACGCTGGCACACACCCCCGAGATCATGGATCTGCATAAGGCTGCCGTGGACAAGGTGTTCGGCAAGATCGCCGAGATCATCAAGGCAGGCGGTAAGGAGACCATTCTGGAGGCCATCGGCGGCCCCGTATGCTTCACCGGCTTTAAGCGCCTGATCAAGTAAAAAAACGAAGGGGTCCTCCCCTTATCCCCCGTTGCCCGACCGCGCCCCTACGGCACGGTCGGGTAAAAAAGAAGTATTCGGAGGATCAATATGGAACAAGAGAGAATTGCCTTTGAGATCCTTTTGGGCAAGGAGCGCATCCTTATCGGAAACGTAGGCGGCGAGCACATGAAAAAATTCGTGTGGAACGAGGCACGCCATTGCAATGCCGATTGGGAGCTGCACCTGATCCTGAAGGGATCCAGCAAGATAGACGTAGAGGATCAGCATTACGTGCTGGAAAAAGGGCAGGCGATCCTCATTGCCCCCGGAAGATACCATAAGCCCGAAGCACTTCCCGGTGAATTCGAGCGCTTTTCCATTGCCATCAGCCTGCCCAAGGGAGCGCTGAGCCAGGCCCTTTCCGACAAGGTGCCCGTGGGAACGGTGCTGGATCCCGGTGAGGAGCTGATGAGACTGGCATCGGAGATCTATCGGGAAAACGCCTCCCTCATGCCCTTCAGCCAAGAGTACAAGGAGGCCCTGACCACACAGTTTTTGGTAGTGCTGTTCCGTCTTCTGCATTTGGGAGACGAAAAGAAAAGCACCGGTGGCAAGACCTATCCCTACAACGTGACCAGCCTTATTGACGATTATTTCGAGCATCACTTTGCCGATCAGGCAGGAGAAGAGGATCTGGCGGCCCTTCTGCACCTGTCCCGCCGTCAGCTGGTGCGCATTTTGCAGGAGATCTACGGCATGAACTTCCGCCAGAAGCTGATCCGTACCCGCATGGACTATGCGGCATGGCTTCTCCGCACCACCGACAAGAAGGTCAGCGAGATCATCGGCACGGTGGGCTATTCCTCGGAGGCGGCCTTTTTTCAGGTATTCCGCAAATATTTTTCCATGTCGCCCCAAAAGTATCGCAGTAAAAAAAGAAACGGCAAGTAAAAAAGTGCTCCGCGGGAGCGCTTTTTTACTTTTTTTCAAAACCCTCTTTTCACGCGGGATTTTTTCCGTTATAATGAAAGAAGAGAAACGAAAATGAGGAAAAGAAAAAAAGAATATGAGCATTAATTTTAACGAAAAAAAAGGCTTTATCTGCGATATGGACGGCGTGATCTATCACGGTAACCGTGTGTTGCCCGGTGTGAAGGAATTCCTCCGGTGGCTGACAGTGGAGAAAAAGGAATATCTCTTTCTGACCAACAACAGCGGCTCCACCCGACGCGAGCTCCAACAAAAGCTGGCCCGCATGGGTCTGGAGGTGTCCGAGGAGCATTTTTACACCTCGGCACTGGCCACTGCCGCCTTTTTGAAGGAGCAATCCCCCGGCTGCTCCGTTTACGCCATCGGCGAGGCGGGCCTGCTGAACGCTCTGTACGATGCGGGCATTACCATGAACGACATCAATCCCGATTACGTGGTCATGGGCGAAAGCAAGAGTTATTCACTGGAGACTCTGACCAAGGCCACCAATCTGGTCATGGGCGGTGCCAAGCTCATCGGCGCCAATTCCGACGTATCGGGCCCCATTGAAAACGGCATTGCCCCTGCCTGCGCCGCTCTGGTGGCTCCCATTGAGATCGCTACGGGTAAAAAAGCCTATTTCTGCGGCAAGCCCAACCCCTTGATGATGCGCACGGGTCTGCGCCTTTTGGGCTGTCACAGTAACGAGGCCGTTATGGTGGGCGACCGCATGGATACGGACGTGATCTCCGGTCTGGAAAGCGGCATGAGCACAGTTTTGGTGCTGTCGGGCGTTTCCACCCGTGAGACCCTTTCCACCTTTGCCTTCCGCCCCTCCGTGGTGCTGGACGGCGTGGGCGATATTCCCCGCCTGGCTCAGGAAGGAAAAGAATGAACGCAAAAAGGAAGCGCTGCGAGGAGCGCTTCCTTTCGTTTCGAAATCAAAGCTCGTTAAAATAGAAGGGCACGGTCCAGGCCTTTTCCCCTTGGGCATCGCGAATCTGAACCCAGAAATAAGGGGAGCAGGCGCGAAGGGCGGAAAGATCGAGGCTGACCTCCGTCAGGCTCTCCCCGTCTCTTGCTACGGCCTGTGCCTTCACACCCAGGGACACGGAATGCACGTAAACGCCGAAGGCGGGACTGCAGGAAACGGTCAGCACGTCGCCCTCCAGCGAAAGGCCGTGGATCTGCGGGCCGGTGGTGGCATACAGCTGACCGCGGGAAAGTGCGGAAAAGATCGATCCGTATTCCAGGGCTTCGCTCTTTACCATAACGCAGCTCTTGGCATATTCCACAAAGGGCGTGCCGTCCTCCCAGACCCGATGGCAATCGTCGGCCGCAATGGGAAGCGCGCGACCGCCGCCGCGAAGGAAGTTTTCGTAATGGGCGGAATCATCGGAATAATTATTAAAGACCACGGAAATGGTATTATAAATCTCCATGGCGTCGATGCCACGGATGGCCTCCACCTCGGCATTGGTCATATTGGACCAGACGGGATGGTTGAGAATGACAAAATACCCTTCCTCCTTCAGACGCGCCACGACCTGAGCAGCCAGCTCCAAATCGAAGGGATATTTTTCAAATTGACAGCGGCGCTCGGGATCGGGCGAGATGGCATTGAGGTGCACCGCCTTTAAGAGATTGCCCTTGGCATCGGTGAGGCTGAAATCCAGCTCCGTGGCCGTGAGAGCCAGAAAGCGCTCGTCCGTCATATCCGTATGGGGAATGAGCTTTCGGTGGTCGGTAAACGCCACGCCGTCGTAGCCTTTTTCCGCATACAGCGCCTTCACCTGCTCGGGGGTAAGCTTTCCGTCGGAATGGGTGGTGTGGGCGTGAAGATTGATGCGATACCAATTTCCTTTTTCCGAATACAGTTCCTTTTTCACCGTATCTTCTCCTCTTCTGATTCAAATAATTTCAAAAGCTCCATGGGGTGTTCCGCCTCGGTTTCGGGAGAGAAGGGGGCCAGCTGCTCCCGCGTGCGATAACCCCACAGGGCTGCCACGGTGTGAAGTCCTGCGGCCTTGCCCGTTTCCATATCGATCTGGGTATCCCCCACGTAGATGCACTCCTCGGGGCGGCACCGCAAGGTCTCCAAAATTTCAAAAACACCGTCGGGATGAGGCTTGGGAGGACGGGGCGGGCAGTCACCGAGGATCAGATCGAAGGTGCCCTTACCGAAGGCACGCTCCACGATCTCCATACAACTGGCGTGGTCCTTATTGGAAAGAACGGCCAGGTGCACGCCCCTTCCCTTTAAGGCGGAAAGAAGAGGTACGATGCCGTCGTAGGGCACGTTGGCATCCTCTGTGAGGCTCTCCTGCCGCTCCAGATACAGCCGCCAGAACTCCTCGTAAAAGCGATGCTCCCGATCCCCTGCCGCTTCAATGATGCCGCAGACAAAATCCTCGATGCCGCCACCGGAAAAGCCGCCGTAGGCCTTTTGCTCAAAGCCTCGAAGGCCGAGCCGCTCCAAGGCGTAATTGCCGCAGACGGCCATGGCGCCCGTGGTATCGAAGAGAGTACCGTCCAAATCAAATATCGCAAGCTTTTTCATTTTTCAATATGTTCCTTTTCATAGCCCCATTTATAGCTCCCAGCGCTTCTGCGTTGACCTTTTGCACACATACAAATATTTGATAACGAGATTGATAGTTCACGCGCTGCCTCGGATATACTGTCCCATTTTTTGATAAGGCGATTATCAAATGTATATTGATATACTGCTTTTGCCGAAACATGTCCTCCTGAACGATTATTACGCAGAAAACACATTTTGCACCCTGTTCCGTTCGTTCTATGAGAAATAGACGCACGCCATTCATAACCACAGGCACTACACTTCCACCAAACTTTTGCATCCGATCCAGAAGAAAACATCCCAAGCGTTGTGTTTCCGTTTTTTGAAGGATGCCATTCCTCTTCTAATTGAGGATAACTCTTCGTCCAATTATTATCAGGATCAACTTCTCCCATAATGACAAACAGATCTCGTTCCGTATTAACATCAACACTGAATTTTTTTCGAACACTTTTTCTCCAAATATTAGCTTTCGGATCAAGCATTTCCAAAACTGAATATATCATTTCATCCAATTTTTTATTTTTGCCGCTAGGATCAACATATATCGTCCAACGTGACGTTGATTCAACAACAGAATTAGGATCACACTCTTTAATTCGGAGCAAATTTATACCCTTTTTTTTGCATAATAAATGTTTTTTTCTTTCCCTATCTTTTGCTTTCCTTGAATTATGCCAAAATGCTCCATCGTATTCTATTGCAAATTTTATGCTTGGAATATATATATCCAATTCCATTCTCTGCCCTAAAGTCTCTTTATCTCTGTGAACAGCGTCCTTGTAGATCTTGCTGATGTAGAAAAAAAGTGCTTTTTCTGCAAAAGAAGACTGTCTTCCTTCATGACAACGAGGACAACTTGTTCCATGAACTCTGTGCAAAACGGAAGCAACGTACTCATGACCTCGCGGACATTTCCACCAAACTTTTTTTCCGCTACCATGAGTAACAGAATAAGAATGCAAGTCCCCGTTTTTAGTTGGGTGCCATTCCTTAGCTAAATTAGAATGTGTTGTAGCTAAATCATTTACTCCCGCTACAACAACACGATTAGAACAGCAAGGACAACCTCGACCTAAAATTGCCCTGTTACTAATTTTAGCTCGCCATTCATATCCACACTTTGAACAAATCCACCAAGCATATTTACTACTTCCGAAAGTAATACTGTATGGATCTAACTGACCATTTTTCTCATAATTCCATTCAGTTAAAAGATGTGAATGTGTCTCAAAAATGTTTTTTTCTCTCGTAATATTTGACACACTAATAGTCTCCGTCAGAGTCAATATTTCCCTCACAGTATAGCACAGTTTTTTTCGGGGTGCAACGGAGGAAACGAATAAATATCCCCCCGTAAAACGGGGGGTATTTCATTTTCGGGCATAGCCCTAAACAATACTGGCGACGCACAAGTGCGTTTTTTGGTTGGCCTGCCAGCCAAGCAACTGTTACTTACTACCCATAAATGGGTCCCGCGG
>JAFQMA010000031.1 GCA_017414535.1 Clostridia bacterium
CTCAAGGTCGGTACCGGGCTTGCAGAAGAACTCCAGCTCCATCTGCTCAAACTCACGGATACGGAAAATGAAGTTACCGGGGGTGATCTCGTTACGGAAGGACTTACCGATCTGGCCGACGCCAAAGGGGATCTTCTTACGGGTGGTACGCTGAATGTGCTTAAAGTTGACGAAAATACCCTGCGCGGTCTCGGGACGGAGGTACAGCTCGGAAGAGGAATCCTCGGTAACGCCCTGGAAGGTCTTGAACATCAGGTTAAACTTGCGAATGTCGGTAAAATCGGAGGAGCCGCAGGAGGGGCAGGCAATGTGGTGCTCGCGGATGAATTCGGCAAGGCGGTTGTTATCCCAACCGTTGGGGTTGATATCCAGACCCTCGGCAGCAATATAATCCTCCACCAACTTGTCGGCTCTATGGCGGGTCTTGCACACCTTGCAGTCCATCAAGGGATCGGAGAAGCCGCCCACGTGACCGGAGGCTACCCAGGTCTGCGGGTTCATAATGATGGCGCTGTCGAGACCTACGTTGTAAGGAGACTCCTGAACGAACTTCTTCCACCAGGCGCGCTTAACGTTGTTCTTCAGTTCAACGCCGAGGGGGCCGTAGTCCCAAGAGTTGGCGAGGCCACCGTAGATCTCACTACCAGGATATACAAAGCCTCTGCCCTTGCAAAGGGCAACGATCTTTTCCATGGTTTTTTCTGTGTTTTTCATATTTATCTTCCTTTCTTTCCCGACTGGGTGCCGGGTGAAAAATTACTTATCCATTATACACGAACGTAGGATTTTGTCAAATCATTTCCCGTCTTTTTCTTCCGTTTCGCGATGGATGGTATTCATTTCCCTTTGTGCGATCACAAGGCTTTGATAGATACCACCGTCTTTTGCCATCAATTCCTCATGAGTTCCCTCCTCTGCCACGGTCTTTTTATCCAAAACAAGGAGCTTTGTAGCGTTACGAAGAGTGGAAAGACGGTGGGCAATGGCGATGGTGGTTCGATCCTTGCACAGACGGGCCAGGGCCTCCTGAATGAGACTTTCCGTTTCCGTATCAAGAGCGCTGGTTGCCTCATCCAGGATCAAAATACGCGGATCATGAAGAATGGCACGAGCGATAGCAATACGCTGGCGCTCACCGCCGGAGAGCGTATAGCCCTTTTCTCCAACGAAGGTGTTGTAGCCATCGGGCAGCTTCATAATAAAGGCGTGGGCATTGGCAAGTCGCGCCGCCTCCATGACTTCGTCATAGGTAGCATCGGGCTTGGCATAGGCAAGGTTTTCGTAGACGGTACCCGAAAACAGAAAGGTCTCCTGCAATACCACACCGATCTGAGAACGAAGGGCGTGCTGAGAAATGTCCCGCACGTCTACACCGTCAATGCGGATGGCTCCGCGATCAACGTCGTACAGACGCATGATCAGATTGATCAAGGTGCTTTTACCGACACCGCTTCGTCCGACAATACCTAAAAACTCGCCGGGAGAAACGGATACGGAAACGTTTTCCAAAACATTTTCATTCTCATCATAGCCAAACCAGATCCCTTCCACCTCGATCTTGCCGCGAAGGGGAAAGGAGGCGGCATTACTGCGGTCGGCCACATCAGGCTCCTCCTCTATGACCTCGTAGACCTTACTGATGGCAGTACCGGCCTGCTGAATGATACGGGGAAAATTGGCCATCCAGCGAAGAGGACCGTAAATAAGATCTACCAGAGAGGAAAACATGGTCAACTCACCGATCGTCATTTGCTGATCAAGAATGAGATTACCCGCAAAATAGAGCAAAATAAAATGTCCGATCTGAATAACAAAATCTGAAAACGGAACCACCTTTGCCCAAGCGGTCTCGTTGCGAACGGAAATGTTTTTCTGTTCGTTAATAGCCTTATCGTATTTTTCTATCTCGTATTTTTCAGTACCGTAGACCTTGACCTCGCGCACGCCCTGAAAAACGTCGTGAAGGACGGTATTGGACACGGAATTGGCAACCCACTGCCGATGATAGAGTTTTTTATTGCGCTTCCAGATAAGTCGGTACATCAATGCTACAAAGGGTGCGGGCAGTAGCACGAACACTGCCATAATGGGTGAATGATAGAACAGAAGGAAGGCAACGAATACGATCACGAGGCACTGCTCCAAGAGGCTTGGCAGATGCTGAGTCAAAAAGGCGGAAATGGTGTTGGTAGAGGCGGAAACGCGGTTCATCAGGTCGCCTGCCGTATGGCGGGAAATGCCCGCGACAGACAGACGCTGGATATTCTCATAAAGACGGCGACGAAGCTCCACCACCGTTTTGATGCTGACACGGGACAGGATCACGTTGCGTAGCATAGATACAAGCACGGCAACAACACGCACGGCGGCCATGGCCACCACCACCCAGATCACCTGCGAGAAGGAGGAGAGCACCGTCACGGGATCGTCGGCAGTCAGGTAATCATCCACCAAGGTGCGCTGGATCATGGGAAGCACGACACTGAGCCCGGAATTGAGAAGGAAGAGCACCATAGTGAGTAAGATCCAGAAGCGCATGGGACGGATCAGATCCCATAGCTTTTTGACAGCACCGCGCTTTTCGGTGCACCAAGGGCACCGGGTTGCACCGCGCCGCATGGGGCGTCGGCAGGTAGGGCAAACGGAGCTTCGGTAAACGAAGCGCGCCTCCTCGGGGCGCAAAACACCGTCGCACACCTCCTTAAGGATGCGAACGAGCTGGGAAATATTCTCTTTTTCACTACCGAAGGAGCGACAAAACTCCATCCATTCTCCATCCAGCAAAAGCTCACAGGCCGCACCGCCGAGAAAGCTTTCCATGCGTGCGTTTGCAATGCGGGAAAAGGAGAAGAATTCTATTTCCCCTTCCCTCTCCCGAGAGGCGCGGTAGAGCCCCTTGGGTGAAAAGATCACAGCAAACTCATGGCGTTCTGCTTTTCGGTCCAGATTGGAAGGAAAGGCAAATACGGCACGGTCTGCCAGTCCTTCTCCGTCACGAAGGGAAGACAGGATCTTCTCGCAGGAGGCTTCAAAATCCACTCTGCTTTCCAAGGCTTTCTCCTTTACAGATATAATTCGATCTTCGCAAGGCTTTTTCTATCAAGCCCGGCGATGCTTTCAATTTCATAGCGACAGCCGTCCACGTCAACGACGAATATACGGTCCTCGCTTGCGCGGATGAGACTGCGGTGCACGTCGCGAACGGTGAAGGAAAGGTCCCCTTGATCGGAAAGGCAATCCCAATAGGTGTTTCCGTTGCGCTCCACAAGCTTTAAGATCTTTCGGAGCTTGGGACAAAAATACTTTTTCTTCAGCTCGGCGCGCAGAAGAGACGCTGTTTCAGCATCAAAATCTTCAAGGGATCGGATCATTCCAAGCTCATCCTTTTCCTCCGTCTGGACAGAGATATATTCCTCCTCCCGCTCAAAGGGAAAAGCAAGGCTTAAAAAGACTCTGCCCCGGTGCTCGGCCGCGGGGATAGAGGCGGTCAGCAAGCCGTTTGCATTCAAAGCAAAGCAGGCATTCTCCCCTGTCAGTCGCAGGGAGGCTGTTATCATTTCCATACCTTTAATCATTCTCTTATTTACTCCTCGATACCGATGGTCTTCATAGCTTCCATCTGAAGGGTATACAGCTTGTGATACACGCCCTTTTTCTTCAAAAGAGATTCGTGCGTGCCGCGCTCCACGACCTTTCCCTCTTCTATGACGATAAGTGAATCTGCGTCGCGCAGGGTGGAGAGGCGGTGCGCAATGGTTATGGTGGTGCGATCCTTCGTAATGGCCGCCAAAGCGCTCTGGATCTTTCGCTCCGTTTTGGTATCCATAGCGGCGGTTGCCTCGTCAAGAATCAAAATTGCGGGGTCCTTCAATATGGCTCTGGCAATGGAAACACGCTGTTTTTCACCGCCGGATAGACTCTTGGTATCCATTCCTACGCGGGTATTATACCCTTCCGGGAAGGTCATAACGAAATCGTGGCAGCCTGCGGCAAGACCTGCAGCCAGCACCTCCTCGTCCGTTGCATCGGGACGGGCATAGCGGATATTGTCCTTAATGGTACCGCGGAAAAGGTACGTCTCCTGAGACACGATGGCCACGTTCTCACGCAAGGTAGCGAAGCTCAAGTCACGCACATCAACGCCATCAATGAGGATCGAGCCGCTCTCTGCATCGTAAAGACGGGTCAACAGATTGGCAAGAGTGCTTTTTCCTGCACCCGTATGTCCCACGATACCAAGAGTCTGACCTGCAGGCACTCGGAAGGAAACGTCACGAATGGTACGCTTTCCGGGAGAGTAAGAAAAATTGACGTTTTTAAATTCGACCTCCCCCCGAACGGAGCTAAGATGAACGGCGTTTTCCTTTTCCTTGACATCAGGCTCTGCCTCCATGATCTCAAAAAGGCGCTGAAGCGAATTGAGTGCACTGGCCATCTGGCCAAAGAAATGAGCAAAGAAGTTCAGCGGGTTATAAAGCATGGCAAGATAGCCCACAAACATGCTCAGCTCTCCATAAGAGATGCCGTTTCCGGGAGAGGACGCTTCCTTCAGTACAAAATAGCCGCCAATGCCCCATACCAAATAGGACGTCAGACGCATGGCAAGATTCAGCAAAGGGAAGATCACATGATTTTTGGTATCGATCTCCAAGCGGGAGGCTGCCAGCTCTCGGCTGGTCTTATCAAAACGGCCGATCTCCGTTTCCTCGCGGGAAAAGGCCTTGACCACGCGCATTCCGCCCAGAACGTCGGAAAGGACACCGTTAAAGCGAGAACGACGGGTGTGGTTTTCTGCCTGAAGACGGCGAAAAAGACGAAGGACAAGATAATAACCAACGAAAACAAAGGGGATGGGCAGAACGATCACAAGGGTAAGGATGGGATTGACGGACAGCATGACGACCCCAACGCCGATCATCTGCAGAAGGTTCGTAAGAAAATACGGAACGCCGTCACAGAAAAACCAGTAGAGGGTCTCTGCATCGGAATTGACCTGCGTAATAAGTCTTCCGGTATGTCGGGAGGTAAAGAAGGAAAAGGAAAGGCGCTCAAAGGCGGCAAAAATGGTCTTTTTCAGATCGTACGACACCCATGCGGCCACGCGAGAGCTGACCATGGTGCTGAGCATATTGATGACCGCATTCAAAAGAGATACTCCTGCCAACATCAAAACAAGCCCCAGGATCATACCGTAATAGGAACCGGATTCCTTGAGAACCTCGTCGTAGAGAACACGGCTGTTCAAATAAGGAAACAGGACACTGACGGCACCGGTAAGAAGCACCGTAAACAGCACCAACGCCACCTGAAGCTTATAGCGCCAGAAAAAGGGCAGAAGCTTCTTGACAAGGCTTCTCTTGCCAAGACATTTTGCACAGGTACGCTTTTCCGGATCGGAAAACGGGGTGCCGCATCGGGGACAACGTCCCTCACCGCGACGCTCCCTCTTTTCAGGAACTGTACCGTCCTTTTGATATTTTTCAAAGGCCTCCGTTAATTCATAGACCCTTTTACGGCAGGCAGGAGTCGCATAAAAGAGACATTCCTCTTCCCCGTCCCTTCGACGCGCCACAAGGCGAAGGGTTGAAATCAATTCCTCCACGTAGAGGCTTTCCACCTCATCAGCCGAAATAAAATGATAATCCAGCTCCTGCAGGACCGTTTCCGTTTTTGTGCGGGAAAAGAAAGAAGCGTCCTCTTTCTTCTTAACGGCCTCAAGGCAGAACAAGGTAGCGAAGCCATCCGTGCTCCACACGGTATAGGCATCGCAACGGACCTGCTCCCTCGCCATATCGGTCTTGATTGAAAGAAACGCTTCGTCAGGGGATGCTCCCTTCGCCTTCAAAGAGGCACAAACACTTTCGGGAAGATGTCTTTTCATACAAAAATCCTCAACAATCGTACATCCTTATCATACCGATTTTAACTCCCTTTGTCAATCAAAATCACAGTTTTTATATAAAAAGGTAGAAAAATCGGAAAGAAGAAAAGTTTTTTCAAAACGCTTGAAATGAACGTGTTCTTACGATATAATGAACAGGATAAATTTTCTGGGAGGATTGTTATGGACATGAACATCGTGTGTCTGGATATGGAGGGCGTGCTTGTCCCCGAGATCTGGATCGCATTTGCAGAAGAGGCAGGGATCCCCGAGCTTCGCATCACCACGCGCGAGGAGCCTGATTACGATAAGCTGATGAAATACCGTTTGCGAATTCTGAAGGAGCACGGTCTTGGACTGAAGGAGATCCAGGAGACCATCGCACGCATCGATCCCATGCCCGGTGCCAAGGAGTTTTTGGACAAGCTTCGTGAAAAGACGCAGGTCATCATTCTCAGCGACACCTTTTATCAGTTTGCTGCCCCCTTGATGAAAAAGCTGGGACTTCCTACGCTGTTCTGCAATAATCTTGTGGTAGCGGAAAACGGTGAGATCGTAGATTTCAAAATGCGTTGCGAAAAGAGCAAACTCACTACCGTAAATGCACTTCAGAGCGCAGGCTTTGAGACCATAGCCGCAGGAGACAGCTTTAACGATCTGGGCATGATCCGTGCCAGCAAGAAGGGCTTTCTCTTCCGCAGCACCGAGAGCATTATAAAAGATAACCCCGATCTGGAAGCCTTTGAGGAATATGATGAACTTTTGAACGCAATCTGCGCTTCGCTTTGATAATTATTGTATTTTTTCAAAAAAGTTAACATAATTAGGTGATTGGCTTAAATTCTTTAAAAAGAAAGAACTAACGATGAAATAGTTAAATTCGTTAGTTCTTTTTTTGTTTTGCTCAAAAAATGCTGAATAAAATAAAGAAATTACTGGTTTTGATAAAATAATTTTTTTGGTAGTATGTGCAAATAATTTGACACCTTACTGTTTTTTTCGTAAAATCAATCATTGCAAACGAGACTTTTTTTGATTTATGCTTAAATATTGATAGGAGTAAGTTATGAGTCAGTTTATCAGTGAGCATTTTGTCATCCTAACGTTCACCGGAGCCTTCGTCGCTCTGCTCTTTGCCGCAATTCTTGCCAAAAGAGTATTGGGCTTCTCTACGGGAACCGAGATGATGACTAAGATCTCAAATTCCATCCGGTTAGGTGCAAAGGCGTTTTTAAAGCGCCAATACAAGGTAGTAGGTATCGTCTTTGCCGGCATGGCCGTTCTTCTCGGCATTTTGGCAGTCGTCGGCCTTGTCAATCCCTTCGTCCCCTTCGCCTTTTTGACCGGCGGCTTCTTTTCCGGCTTCAGCGGCTTTTTGGGCATGCAGATCGCAACTCTGGCCAATGCCAGGACCGCCAACGCTTGCCGCGAAGGTCTAAACAGAGGTCTGCGTATCGCCTTCTCCGCAGGAAGCGTTATGGGCTTTACCGTGGTTGGTCTTGGTATGCTGGACCTTTCCATTTGGGTATCCATTCTGAAATACGGCTTTAATCTCTGTGAAGATCCCGGTGTCATGACTTCTACCATGATCATGTTCGGCATGGGTGCTTCCTTTATGGCTCTGTTCGCCAGAGTCGGCGGCGGCATCTTTACCAAGGCCGCTGACGTTGGTGCAGACCTTGTTGGCAAGGTGGAAGCAGGCATCCCCGAGGACGACCCTC
>JAFQMA010000032.1 GCA_017414535.1 Clostridia bacterium
GCTGCTGCCCAAACGGCAGCCTATCTATTATATCCAACCATGTACCCTTTGTCAAGTACTTTTTAAAACTTTTCCTGAAGTTTTTTCGTACCCTCTCTCCGGCTACCCGCGTCTCCGCGGCGGTGGATTTTCAGTTTACCAGATTCATCCTCCCTTGTCAAGCACTTTTTCGCAGTTTTTTCCTCTTTTTTCGTTTGTTTTCATCCCGTTCACAATCTGCTGCCAATTTCTTCATTTTTGCCCGTGCCATCGGCCTTTTTCGGCTTTTTCTATCCTCAAAAAACCGTTTTTTTCTCCGTTTTTTCGCCCTGCTCGGGGCTTCCCAAGCCTCCTCCCCCGCCCCGAGCCATTTTCTTCCTTATTATATATATAATATGCCCCCTTCCTTTTCCGAAGGATCTCCGCCCTTGCGAAAAGGAGAAGAAAAATTGTATAATATTTTCGGCAAGTTAAAACCTTTTTCCAAAAAAGGGTACTTATCAAGTGAAAGCGCTTTTTAAAAACAAAGGAGGTGAACGGCATGGAGGATCCCGGGATCATTGCGCTCTTTTTCCGGCGAGACGAAAGGGCCGTGGCGGAAACGGAGGAAAAATACGGCAGACTCTGCCACAGCATCGCCTACCGCGTGCTGCAGAGCCGTGAGGATGCCGAGGAATGCGTCAACGATACCTTGGCCGCTCTGTGGCATGCGATTCCCCCTGCAAGACCGCAAAATCTTGCCGCCTTCGCCTGCAGGATCACCCGCAATCTGGCCTTGAAGAAATTAAGCTACCTGAAGCGGGAAAAGCGCTCCCCCGACGTGCTTCTTTCCCTGGAGGAGCTGGAGGGCGTTTTGCCCGACGAGCGAACCGCACCCGCACTTCAAGAGGAGCGGGTGGGCGAGCTGATCAGCCGCTTCCTGCATACGCAAAAGGAAGAGGCTCGCCTCGTCTTTCTTCGCAGGTACTATTTCTTCGACTCCATCGAAGAGATCGCACATCGCTTCGGTTTTACCGAAAGCAAGGTGAAAAGCATGCTGTTCTACACCCGAAGGAAACTAAAAAAATACTTGATAAAGGAGGGCATTGAACCGTGAAGATTCCAAAGATCGCCCGGGCCTTGAGCCACGTGGACGACGATCTCGTCCTCGCCGCGGCCGAGGCTCAAAAAAAGACCGCACCTACGCCCCGCTTCAAATGGCTCCCCATGGCCGCCTGTCTTGCCGCCCTACTGCTGGTGGGAGGTGCCATGCTTCCCCTGTTTCACGAGGTCCCCGTAGCCCCCGCGGAAAGCACCAGGGAGGACGGCAGATATAAGGAATATTCCGTTGCCGCCGAAGGGCTGGCCGTGGTTTGGCCCTGGGAATATCAGACCCTGCCCGAAAAATACATTCAAACGGAGATCAACGGCACCGAATATATCGGCAAGGGCCGCGCCGTTTCGGCCGAGCGCGTGGGAGAGCTTGTGGGAACCTATACCGTGGCGGGCTTCGATCTGAAGGAGGATCGGCAAAAGCACACCGCCCAATTTGAGGTCTACGAAATTTGCGACGTGGCGCAAAGCCAATTCGTGGCTGTCAAGATGGAAGAGGATTATTACGTTTTCAGAAAGAGCGATTACGAGCCGCCCGCCACCCTCGGTCAGCTGATGGCGGAGGTGGATCTGCCTTCGGTCATCACCCTGTCTCACTTTTCCGAAAACGGAGACGGCCCCGAAAGCCCCCACTACACCCTAAGCGCGGACAACTATATTTGGGAGGTCCTCAAGGAATGCGAAGGCGCTCCCTTTCGGGAGGAGAATACGGTGGAAAACGAATCCCTTTCGGACCGGACCCCTGTCGATTATCTGAGCTTTACCGTTTCCTCCGACGCCCTCGGTCTCTACAAGGTGGCCCTGCGCATCACCGAGGACGGCTATCTTTGGACCAACGCCTTCAGCTACCAATATCTCTTTGATATCGGCGAGGAGGCCGCAGGCAAGATCCTGCAATACGCAAGAAAAAACTCCGTCAAGGCGGAATACGAGCCCTATCAGAAAACGCTGGCAGGCACGGTCAAGGAGATCACAAGGGACAGTCTTTTGCTGGACGATTCCGTTCTGTGCAAGGATCCCGAAAAGGGCGTTTGCTATAAGATCATGCTGGATCCGCGCCTTTCCCGCTACGTGGAAAGCGGTCTTGTCAGGGTAGGCGATACGGTGCAGATCAGCTACGAGGGCGAGCCGGACGGGCTCACCGTATACGGGGCCTTCTCCGCCGCCAAGGTGACCGTGATCGACGGTGCCGCCCTCTCCCCCGGATGATGGGGGAAGACCGAAAAAAGCCATGAAAAGACGCCTTTTCTTTTTTCTGGCCCTGCTGTTTCTCCTGTGTGCACCCGCCTGCAGGTCGCCTTCCGCCCACGGAAGCATCGCCCCGCCCCGCACGGAGCTCTTTAACGAGGCCATCGCCGTACCCATCCCCTTCCCCTCGGAAAAAGGAGCTCTCCTTCCCGTGCCCGCGCTCTGCCAATATCCCACCCTGCCCACGGGCTGTGAGGCAACGGCCGCCGCCATGGTCCTGCAGTTTTACGGGGAGGAGATCTCCCCCGAGGCCTTCGCCAAAGATTGGCTTTCCTGCAGTGAGGATTTTTATTCTTATTTCGGAAAAAGCTACGGGCCCGATCCCAACAAGGTCTTTGCGGGCGACCCCTTTTCCTCCAATGCCTACGGCTGCTTTGAAGGCCCCATTGCCGACGCCGTCCGTCGCAACAGCAGTGCTTGCACCGCCGAGATCCTTGAGGGCCGCACGCTGGAGGATCTCTGCACGGACTATATCGATGAAGGCATGCCCCTTTTGATCTGGGCCACCTCCTCTATGCGGGCCTCCGAGCCGGGCAACTCGTGGTATCTGGATCACAAAACGCCCTTCACCTGGATCGCAGGGGAGCATTGCCTGGTGCTGGTGGGCTACGACGAGCAATTCTATTTCCTGAACGACCCCGCCTCGGGCAGTACCGTAGGCTATCAAAAGGCCGTGGTGGAAAAGCGCTTTGCCGAGCTGGGCAGTCGGGCGCTCCTCATCACCCCCCGTGCCTCCTGAAAAGCAAGCCTGACGGGTCCTTTTCGTTTCTCTTTTTTGTTTTTTTCGAAAATTGCTTTAAAGTTTTGTTTTTTTCCTTTTTCGGTTGACATTTCCTCCGCGTTCGTATATACTGAGCCTGCAAGTAAATATTCCGTTTGAGTGCCTGCGGTCGCGGTAACAGCCCCGCAGGAGAATAGATAACCGGGTGAGATTCCCGGACGGTACCGCCACTGTAAGCGCAAAGGAAATGCACACAGACGAAAGTCGGTCATTGGGGAAACCTGAGAAGGCCGTGCAAAATCCCGTGACGCGCAAGTCAGGAGAACTGCTCAATCGTGGTAAAGCACATGGATCTGCAAGTACGGAGCCTGTGATTTTTTGTTGCGGAAAAACGGCTGCAGCAGTCCCGATGGGACTGCTGCTTTTTTCGTTCCTTTCGCCGCGCCAACCGAATATTGCTTATCGATGCGACAAGGTGATTCGGTGAGAATCCGAAACAACCGTCCATTGCTGTGTTTGGCACTGCCATAAGTCAGAGAGCCTGCCGCATCGATCGGGCCGATCACGCTTTGACAGGAGAGTGTAGCCTTATTTATCCGTGCTTGCGGATCAATGGGTTGCACTTTTTTATTTTGCGGAAAAGCCACAAAGGAATGAGGGAGGGATGCAAGTGACGTCGAAAGAAAAGAAGACCTGGGCGGAGGATCTTCTGAGGCAAAGATTCGCGGAGCTTGGAAGGCTCCCCACCAAAAAGGACTTCGACAGCGCCTCTTGCGCCCAGATCAAGGCATACCTTGGGCCGTGGCCCCGCGCATTGGAGTCTGCAGGGCTGAAAATGCCCAAGGAAAACAAGTAATTCAGAAAGGACTTGCTTCAATGAAAATCACGAAAAAAATTCTTAGCTTGCTCATTGCTTTTGTCATGGTACTGAGCCTGATGCCGCAGGTGGCATTTGCAACAGATTTAGAAGCATTATTGGAAGGCAAGGTTTACATCTCCATCAGTGATGATCAGGAATTTGTCACAGATAAAGATGGAAATCCTATGGGTTTTGTAGCAGTTCCCTTGGAAGAGCTGCTTCTCATCGACCTGGCGGATTATAATCTGGAAGACTATATTTATGATGCGGATGGAGATGGAATCCCCGAAATCACCGCCCTGCATTTATACATTTATGTTCACGAATTCCTTTTGGGATTGGATTGGTCCGATGTTTATATTACCGGCGGCCCCGGCAGTATTTATCTGGCTGGCGGATTATTTGGCTTCTCTGACGAGAATCTCCGTTATGACCTGAACGGCGCTTATCCTGCCGTTGACGGTTGGGGTCTGACCGCGGACCGGATTGTTTTATCTGACGGTGATTTTCTGAATGTTGCCCACTATACCGACTATGCCTTCTGGGGTGACAGCGCCACCGGCTTCCATTATTTCACCGATCCCGAAGGCAATCTGCAGCACACCTATCAAGCCTTTGACAGTGAGCCCTTGCAGATGGGCTTTGTCCGCAGCTATACCGATTGGATGAATGGTGGCGTGTCTGCTTTTGACCCGGAAATTGGCTATGAGATCTATTATGGCAAAACCTATGGTGACCCGGAGGGTAAAGTGTATTCCGATGAGGAAGGCCAGCTGGAAATCACCTTCCCCTCTTCCGGTACCTGGTATGTCTGGGCCGACGGCGGTTATGGCATGGAGAACTCAACATCCATCGTATCCGCACCGGGTATTGCTACCGTAAAGGTGTCTGATTTGGAGTTTTCTCTGGATTTGAGCGAACTGACCGACCCCATTTATGATGGCGGTATGATTACCTTCAATCTGAACGAGACCGATTTTGCATACCTGGACGACACCTGCGAGGCAGGTGATAACGTTAAGTTCGGCTTCTCTGTGGCAGACTATGACCAGTACATCCTCTATGTGGATTTCTACACAGACAGCGATGTGATTGGCTGGAATGTAAACGGTGTGAATTACTTTGCCGATGATCCCGGTGACGGCTATGTGGATTGGGATCTTGGCAACGACTGCTGGGCCGGTTACGGCTTTGGTTATACTGACGATGATCCCGATAAGGAATACATTGAATTCTATCTCCAATTGGGATCAGAGAGTGCTTATAACACTGCCGGCAGCTGGGATATCAAGCCTGTTCTGCTGACGGACAATGCTTTAGATGCAATGGATGCCATTTTTGCAATTTATGACAACGGGAAAATCACCCTGGAAAGCGGCGAAGCGATCCGTAACGCGACTGCCCTTTACGAAGCCTTGTCCGATATGGAAAAAGAGGTTCTTGCCTACCTTGATCCTGAGATTACAGAAATGCTGGAAGAAGCCCGGGAAGCCTACAACACCTTGTTGGGAGACCGGGAGGCTGCCGATGCGGTAGAAGCTTTGATCACCGCCATTGGCTCCGTGGACTTGACCAAGGAAGCTGCAATTACTGCAGCAAGAGAAGCCTACGATGCCCTGAACGATACCCGCAAGGCAATGGTTTCCAACTATGCCGCGCTGACCGCTGCAGAAGAAAAACTACAGCAGCTGAAGGACGAAGCTGCCCAAGCAGCTGCCGACCAGGCTGCAGCAGACGCCGTGGAAGAACAAATTGCAGCCATTGGCACGGTAACAGTTTTCTCCGGAAAGAAAATTGATGCTGCCCGCACCGCTTTTGATGCTTTGACTGACGCACAAAAAGCCTTGGTTGAAAATACAAATCAATTGACCGCCGCTGAGAGCGCACTGACAGAAGCTTACAAGCAGGCAGCTAAGGCAGACCATAAGGCAATTTATGAGGCAACCGGCAAGTATCTTGCAGGCTTGGGCACTCCTATCGTTGGTTCTAACGGCGGTGAGTGGATGGTAATCGCTCTGACCCGTGCCGGTCAGACCTGCCCCGAGGGCTATTACGAAAATGTAGTTGACTTTGTCCAAGCCAATATCAATGACAAGGAGCAAATCCATAGAGCCAAGAGCACGGAAAATGCCCGTTTGATTCTCGCACTGACCGCTGCCGGTTATGATGTGACCGATGTAGATGGCCACAACCTGCTGATGGGACTGACGGATATGACCTATATCCCCAAGCAGGGTATCAACGGTCCTATCTGGGCGTTGATCGCCTTTGATTCACACAACTATGAAATTCCCGTTAACCCCCATGCAACAGAACAGGCAACCCGGGAAAAGCTGATTGCCTATATTCTGGAAAAGCAGCTGGACGATGGTGGTTGGGATCTTGCCAACCGGGCAGCCGACCCGGATATGACCGGTATGGCCATTCAGGCGCTGGCGCCTTATTACGAAACCAACGATGCTGTGAAAGCAGCGGTGGATAAAGCATTGACCTGCCTGAGCAATAAGCAGCTGGCAAACGGCGGTTTCGGCTCTATTGACGGTATCTGCACCGAGTCCTGCGCGCAGGTGGTAGTAGCGCTGAGCGCTTTGGGCATTGACCCGGAAACCGACTCTCGCTTTATTAAGAACGGCATGTCCGTGGTGGACGCTATGTGTCTCTTTGCTGTGGAAAACGGTGGCTTTGCCCATGTCCCGGGTGACAATATCAACCAAATGGCTACCGAGCAGGGTCAGTACGCCTTGGTCGCCTACTTCCGCTTCAAGGAAGACAAAACGACCCTGTACGATATGAGCGACGTGCTCCTTCGCAGTAACAATGTCGGTGCAGGCTGGTGGAAAACGTCACCGATACAGAGAAAAACGCCTTCGGCGGTGCGCTGGATGCCACCGATACGCTTCTTTCGGAAAAGCTGCTGACCGAGGAAGAGAAAAAGCTGCTGGAAAAGGGCGTCGATATCAGCATCGAATTGACCGTAGAGGAGTTTGGCCAAAAGGTTTCCGCTGACCACAAGGCACTGATCGAAAAAGCCCTTGGCAAGAACACCGTGGGGCTGTATCTGGATATTACCCTGACCAAGAGAGCAGGCACCGCTTCGCCTGTGAAGATCACCAAGGCAGGCAGCGCGGTGACCGTTACCGTGATCCTGCCCGAGAGCCTTCGCAATACCGATGCAAGGTTCGACCGCAGCTACAAGATCATCCGCGTGCACGAGGACCGAGCAGAGCTTCTGGATGCAAGCTATGACGCAGAGAGCGGCAAGCTGTCCTTCCTGACCGACCGCTTCTCCACCTACGCCGTGGTTTATACGGATACCCCCGTTCCCACCAAGCCCGCAACCGGCGACGATACGCCGACCCTTCTCTGGGCAACCCTCGCAGTCAGCTCCGCCGCCTGCTTGGCAGCGCTGTTCCTGAATAAGAAAAAATACGCAAGATAATACCGTGCAGGTGGCAGACTTTGTCTGCCACCTGCATAACGCCGTATTGAACTATGGGAGATCTCTATGAAACGATTGCTTTGCCTCTTATTCGCCCTTGCCGCAATGGTTTCCCTTTGCGCCTGTCAAGGGAACTTTGGAAGCGTAAATCTAAAAGACCCCGTCGATATTCCCGAAAACGGTGTCATTGATCAAAGCACCGTTATGCAGATCAAAAACGAAAATGCTATCGCCGTCTTTGTGGGCACATCCGGCGATTTTAAATACGAGTGGACTGTTTTTGCCGGCTCGATTCGCGATGCGAAAGCCGTGAACCTGGGTGTACGGTTGAGCAAAACCAACGACGGAAGTATCCGCGTTGTGCTAAATCAAACGGAAGCCTTTGGTTTTTCGGCATCCCTTGCCATTCACTTGAACGAGTGCTGGAGCGCACAAAGCGCCACCGCCCATGTCGGCGAAAACGCCGTTGCCACCGTTTCCGTAACCGGCAGCAGGCATACGATCCTGAACGTTACCTTAGACGGCACCGCGCCTGAGATTGTGATCCGACCGGATCTCTTGCCCGAAAAGGTCATTCCCACCGTCATCACCACCGCACCCCTTCCCTTGCAGGGCACGGATGCCCCCGCCGTAACAAAGCCGCAAGCAGAGATGCCGCCCACCGCTACGACCGTGACTCCCGCCCCCACCGTTACGGTAACAAAGCCCGCCGTGCCCCCTACCGTTACGAAAGACAAATACAACACCGATCCCGTCCCCGAGGGAAAACCAACCCCTGTTGAGCCGGAGGATCAAGAGGTAGACAAGGGTTCCTCCTATACCTGTACCTTCTCCATCGAGTGCTCCACCATTCTGAACAATCTTAGCCTGCTGGATCCGGAGAAGCTGGAAATGGTTCCTTATGACGGCGTGATCCTTGCGGAAGCGACAGTCGTTTTCTATGAAGGGGAATCTGTTTTCGACGTTCTGCAGCGGGTTTGCATAGAAAATAAAATCCATACGGAGGCCTCTTGGACACCCATGTATAACAGCGCCTACGTCGAGGGAATCTACAATCTGTATGAATTCGATTGCGGTGCGCTGTCCGGCTGGATGTACCGGGTCAACGGTTGGTATCCCAACTATGGCTGCTCCCGTTATCAGCTGAAAGATGGCGATGTGGTTGAGTGGCGCTACACCTGCGATATGGGCAATGATATTGGCGGCGGTTATGCTGTCGGAGGCTAAAATGCAAGATCGGTTTTCAAAGTACCATCCCTTGGTAAACTTCTTATATTTTACCTTGGTGATCGGTTTTTCCATGGTGCTGACCCATCCGTTGGCACAAGGCATTTCCCTTGCTTGTGCCATTCTTTATGCCGTACAGGCAGAAGGAAAAAGGGCGGTACTGTTCACCCTCAAATGGTGTCTGCCCGCGATGCTTCTGACGGCCTTTATGAACCCGGCCTTCAGCCACGAGGGCGTCACGATCCTGCTGTATTTCCCCACGGGCAATCCGCTGACGTTAGAAAGCATCCTCTATGGCTTTTCTTCCGGTGTGATGATCGCTACCGTGATGCTTTGGTTTGTGAGCTTCAGCCGTGTCATTACCTCCGACAAATTTATCTACCTTTTCGGTCGCATGATTCCGGCCATATCGCTGGTGCTGAGTATGACTCTGCGGTTTGTCCCCAAGTTCAAAGCACAAATGAATGCCGTGGCGGATGCGCAGAAAAGCATTGGCAGAGATATTTCGGAAGGCTCTCTTTGGCACCGCACCAAGATCGCCGTTACGGTGCTGTCGATTATGGTCACCTGGTCGTTGGAAAACGCCATTGAAACCGCCGACAGTATGAAAAGCCGGGGTTACGGACTAAAAGGTCGCACCGCCTTTTCCATCTACCGCTTTGACGGGCGGGATCAGATGGCTTTGCTCTATTTAGGCTTTTGCGGCTTCTATCTGTTGGCCGGTGTCATTGTATCTGCTTTTGGCTTTCGGTATTTCCCGAGTATTCGGTATATCGGTCTGAATACCGTGACCCTTTCTTTTCAGTTTGTTTATTTGATTCTTTGTATCATGCCCGTAGTGCTGAACTGCTTCGAGGAGAGAAAATGGAAAGCTATTCATTCAAAAATGTAGATTTTACTTATCCGGAGGGCGAAAAGAAGGCCCTTCGCAATCTCTCTTTTGCCGTTCAGCAGGGTGAGTTTGTGATCCTCTGCGGTCCCTCCGGCTGCGGCAAATCCACCCTTTTGCGGCATTTGAAATCTTGTTTGACCCCACACGGTCTCTTCTCCGGTGAGATCCGCTACCGGGGAACATTGCTGTCCGACCTATCCCAAAGAGAGCAGGCACAGCAAATCGGCTATGTGCTGCAATCCCCGGAGAATCAAGTCGTCACTGACAAGGTATGGCATGAACTGGCTTTTGGCTTGGAAAGTCTGGGGTATGACACCCCCACCATTCGCCGCCGTGTGGCCGAGATTGCCGCATTCTTCGGTATTGAGAATTGGTTTTATAAAAATGTTACAGAATTGTCCGGTGGTCAGAAGCAGCTGCTGAGCCTTGCATCGGTGATGGCGATGCAGCCGAGCGTGCTGGTGCTGGACGAGCCTACCGCCCAGCTTGACCCCATTGCCGCCGCCGACTTTTTGGCCTTGCTTGGCAAGATCAATCGGGAGCTTGGTACAACGATCCTTCTGACCGAGCATCGCTTGGAGGAAGCATTTCCCTTTGCAACCCGTGTTATCGTCATGAACGAGGGCGCCGTTCTCTGCGATGATAAGCCGGAAAACGTAGGCTTGCAGTTAAAGGACAAAGGCAGCGGTATGTTTCTGGCGATGCCTACCGCTATGCGGGTGTGGGCATCGGTAGAAACGAAGCTTAACTGCCCCATGACCGTCCGTGACGGCAGCACTTTCCTTTCCCGGCGAGCAGAGGAAGAAGCACTTCTGCCCCTTACAGAAAAAGATCCTCCGACGTACCCGGAGAAGGTAACTTTGGCATGTGACGATCTGTGGTTCCGCTATGAAAAAGACAGTCCCGATGTGGTCAAAGGATTCTCTTTGAAACTGCGCAAGGGTGAGTTCTATGCCATCTTAGGCGGCAACGGTGCGGGGAAATCCACTGCGCTGAAGGTAATCTCCGGTCTGCGCTCTGCCTATCGTGGCGACGTTCGCCTGCAAGGAAAATTGGGACTCCTGCCGCAAAATCCGCAAACCTTATTTGTCAAAAGAACGGTCCGTGAGGACTTGTACGAAGTATTTCGAGGTGAGAAGATTCCCAAAGAAAGGCAGGATACCGAGGTTGCCCGCATGGTAGAGCTTTGTGGTCTGCGGGAATTTCTTGACCGCCATCCCTACGATCTTTCGGGTGGCGAGCAGCAGCGCACCGCCTTGGCAAAGGTGTTGCTGACCGCACCGGACATTTTACTGCTGGACGAGCCTACCAAGGGCTTTGATGCAGAATTCAAGGTAACCTTTGCCCTGATCCTCCGCAGATTGGTTTCGCAAGGCGTCACGATTTTAATGGTGAGCCATGATGTACCATTTTGCGCTGAGTATGCCCATAAGTGCGGTCTGTTTTTCGACGGAAGCCTCGTGGCAGAGGGCACGCCCCGTGAGTTCTTCTCCGGTAACAGCTTCTATACCACTCCCGCCAACCGCATGGCACGGCACTTGATCCCCAAGGCGGTAACCGTTGCCGACATGATCGCTTGCTGCGGTGGAGAGATCCCCGCCGAGCCTGAGATCCCGGAAACGGCGCCCCTGCCTGAACCGAAAGAAACAGCCGTCAGCTTCAAACCCAAGCCTTTGCCGATGTGGAGGAAGCTCTCGGCAGGGATATCCTTGGCCATTGCCTTGTCGGTATTCTTTTATGCCACCGGCATCACCGATCTTTCGTCCCTCATTGGGAAAGAAGGCCTCAGCGCCACGGGAGAACGGCAGCTCTCGCTGTATCCGGTGCTGTTCGCCGCACTGGGAGCCTTTATCGCCGCCATTGGTCGCAGAAGCGCCCCCGCCGCCATGCTTCAAATTCCCGTTAAGAAACGAAAGCTGAGCCGTCGCACGGCCGTTGCCGCCGTATTGATCGTGCTGTGCATTCCGCTGACCATTTTTGCCGGCGTGATGTATCTGGGCAATCAGCATTACAACGTGACCGCAGGACTTGTGCTGATCGAGTGTACGGTGCCTTTCTTCCTGGTGTTTGAAAGCCGCAAACCCAAGGCAAGAGAGCTGGTGACCATCGCCGTTCTGTGCGCCATCGGCATCGCAGGCCGCGCCGCCTTCTTTATGCTGCCTCAGTTCAAGCCGGTGCTGGCCTTGGTCATCATTTCCGGCGTGGCCTTCGGCGGGGAGACCGGATTCTTGGTTGGCGCTGTGACCATGATGGTGTCCAATGTCTTGTTCTCCCAAGGTCCCTGGATGCCCTGGCAGATGTTCAGCATGGGCATCATCGGCTTTTTGGCAGGTGTGTTGTTCCGCAAGGGTCTGCTTCGACGCAGCCGCGGTAGCCTTGCCACCTTCGGTGCCTTTTCTGCCGTGATCATCTACGGCGGCATTATGAATCCCGCCGCCGCATTGATGTACAACTCCCAAACCGTCAACTGGGACATGCTGAAGGCCTACTACGTCTCCGGTCTCCCCATGGATCTGATCCATGCCGCCGCCACGGTGATCTTTCTGCTCCTTGCCGCAGAGCCCATGCTGGAAAAGCTGGATCGCATCAAGATCAAGTACGGGCTGGTGGAATGACTTCATCCAAAACCCCGTCCCCTCTTGCAATCTTTTTTCCGTTGTGGTACAATAGGCGAAGAGCAAAAAAGGAGCGAGCAAACGATGAAATTAGGTATCGTGGGTCTGCCCAACGTGGGCAAGAGCACCCTGTTTAACGCAATGACCGGCGGCGGCGCGCAGGCCGCCAACTACCCCTTCTGCACCATTGAGCCCAACGTGGGCGTGGTGCCCGTGCCCGACGAGAGACTGAAGGTGCTGGCCGATATGTACGAGCCCGACAAGATCACCCCCGCCGTGATTGAATTCGTGGATATTGCGGGTCTGGTAAAGGGCGCAAGTCAGGGCGAGGGTCTGGGCAACAAATTCCTTTCTCACATTCGCGAAGTGGACGCCATCGTGCACGTGGTGCGTTGCTTTGAGGATGCGGACATCGTCCACGTGGATAAGGGCATCGATCCCGTCAGAGATGCGGACGTCATCAATATGGAATTGATCTTATCCGACCTTGAGATCTTAGAGCGCAGACTGGATCGCGCCAAGAAAAAGCTGAAGGGCGACAAGACCGCCCAGAGCGAGGTGGATCTCATCGAACGTCTGCAGGCCCGTCTCAACGAGGGCAAGAGCCCCCGCGGGCTGGACTTTTCCGAATCCGACGAGGCGCTCCTTGCGGAAATGCCTCTGCTTTCCATGAAGCCTCAGATCTTTGCGGCCAACGTCAGCGAGGAGGATATCGTGCTGGGCGAGGGCCTTTGTGAGGCGAACGCCCATTTTGCCGCCCTCAGCGCTTACGCCAAGGAGAGCGATAACGAGATCATTCCCATCTGCGCCAAGATCGAGGCGGAGCTGGCTGAGCTGGATCCCGAGGAAGCCGCTCTGTTCCTGGAGGATCTGGGCATCGCTCACGCGGGTCTTGAGCGTCTGGTAAAGGCAAGCTATTCCCTCTTGGGTCTCATCAGCTACCTGACCGCAGGCAAGCCCGAGGTACGTGCCTGGACCATTACCCGCGGCACGCTGGCGCCTCAGGCGGCAGGCAAGATCCATTCGGATTTTGAGCGTGGCTTCATTCGCGCCGAGGTGGTAGCCTACGAGGATCTCATCTCCTGCGGCTCCATGGCAGTCGTCCGCGAGAAGGGACTGCTCCGCAGTGAGGGCAAGGAATACGAGGTCAAGGACGGCGACGTGGTGCTGTTCCGCTTCAACGTTTAAACGAATCCAAAGGGAAGAAAAGTTCTGCTTTTCTTCCTTTTTCGTTGAAAAAAATCCGTCCCTATGCTACAATGAGTTTGTTAAAAAAAGGAGGTTCGTTATGAAACAAAAAACACCCGCCTTCGGCGTCATGCTGGACGTGAGCCGCAACGGCGTTTTGACGGTAGAAAGCATCAAGGCCATGGCGCAGGATCTGGCCCGCATGGGCTACAACACCCTCATGCTCTATACCGAGGATACCTACGAGGTGCAGGACGAGCCGTATTTCGGCCACCTCAGAGGCAGATATTCCATGGAGGAGCTGCGGGAGATCGTGGCCTTTTGCGAGCCCTTGGGGCTGGAGGTGATCCCCTGCGTGCAGTCCCTTGCCCACCTTTATACCCTGTTCCGCTGGCCGCGCTTTAACGCCCTGCGCGATATTGACGATATCCTTCTGGCCGATGAGGAGGAGACCTACGTTCTCATTGAGAAGATGTTTGCCTCTCTGCGAAAGGCCTTCACCTCCAAGAAGATCCACATCGGCATGGACGAGGCCGCCCACGTGGGTCTTGGCAATTATCTGAAAAAGCACGGCTATACCGAGCCCTATTCTATCCTTTGCCGCCATTTGGCGCGGGTGTGCGAGATCGCGAAGAAATATGATTTCGAGCCCATGCTCTGGGGCGATATGTTCCTGAGCCTTTGCAATCATGACCGCGTGATCTTCGACGACGCGCCCACGGAGCCCGATCAGGACAAGCTGGTTCTGCCCGAGAAGGTCAGCCTCGTTTACTGGGATTATTACCACACGGAGAAGGAGCATTTCGACATGATGCTCTCCACCTATAAAAAGCTGGGCAGACCCGTCTGGTTTGCGGGCGGCGCTTGGAAATGGGGCAGTTTCTCTCCCGATAACGCCTTCTCCCTGCGCCATGCCAAGGGAGCTTTGGCCGCCTGCCGCGAGAATGCCCCCGCCGGTATTTTCTTCACCGTTTGGGGTGATGACGGCGCGGAATGTCTCCCTCAGGCCGTGCTGCCCGCCCTGTATGCCGCCGCCTGCTACTACCGCGGCGAGACCGACGAAGCGGTCATTCGCGAGGGCTTTGAGGCGCAGTTCGGCATCCCCTTCGACGATTTCCGCCTGCTGGATCTAAACGACGGCACCGAAACGGGCGTTCGCGCACAGGACGCCGTCTTCAATCCCGAAAAATACCTGCTCTATAACGATCCCTTCTTAGGGCTTTACGACCCCACCCTCACGGGCGAGGAGCCCGCGAAATTTGCTCATTACGCCGCGCGCCTTGCTCCTTACGGGGATCACCCCCGCTTTGGCAAGCTCTTTGCCTCCATGACGGCGCTGTGCCGCGCCCTCACCCTGAAGGCTACCTTGGGCAAGGACACCCGCAAGGCTTATCTGGCAGGGGATAAGGCGGCGCTTTCCGCCCTCCTTCCCCGTTACACCGCCTGCCGCGAGGCCGTGGGCGATTTCCTGCGAGCTTACCGCGCCATGTGGCTGGCCGATCAGAAGCCCTTCGGTCTGGAGGTGCAGGAGCTCCGCTTGGGAGGTCTGATGGCAAGGCTTGACGCCTGCCGCGAGCGCCTGGCGGCCCATCTGGAGACGGGCGAGGAGATCGCCGAACTGGAAGAGCCTGTGCTTGACCACAAGTGCGAGGGCGAGGCCTTCCGTGCCGGTCCCGTGCGTATCCCCAAGTGGTACACCGCCGCTTCCCCCAACCTGATCTTTGACAGCCCCGTATAAGGTTTTTCCCGTTTCGGACCCCTATTGTACTTTTTTCTGCATTGCCTTTTGCGCACGCGCATCCTATAATATAGGCATATCTTATTTTCGGAGGTCTTTATGCTTCATACCGACCCTCGCCCCTTCGGCGTCATGCTGGACGTGAGCCGCAACGCAGTCATGACCGTGCCCCGCATCAAGGAATACGTGGCGCGCCTGCATAAATTCGGCTACAATACCCTCATGCTCTATACCGAGGACACCTACGAGATTGAGGGCGAGCCCTATTTCGGTCACAAGCGCGGCCGCTACTCCGTGGAGGAGCTGCGGGAGGTGGTAGCCTTCTGCACCGGGCTTGGTGTGGAGGTGATCCCCTGCATCCAAACGCTGGCGCACCTTGCCACCATTTTCCGCTGGCCCTGCTATAAGGAGATCCTGGACGTGGACGATATCCTCATGATCGATGACCAGCGCACCTACGCCCTCATTGAAAAAATGTTCGCCACCCTTCGGAAGATCTTCCCCGGAAGGCGCATCCACATCGGTATGGACGAGGCCGCCCACGTAGGTCTCGGAAATTTCCTCAACAAAAACGGCTACGAGGATCGCTACTCCCTCCTCTCCCGCCACTTAAAGCGCATCTGCGCCATTGCCAAGGAATATGATTTTGAGCCCATGCTCTGGGGCGATATGTTCCTGCGTCTGGTAAACGGCGGCAAGTACGTGCTCCTGCAGGAGCCCAACGTCCCCTCCCCCGAGCAGCTGGATCTGCCCGAGGAGGTCAGTCTGGTTTACTGGGATTATTACGATACCCGCAAAAAGCATTACGATACCCTCCTTGCCGCCTTTGAAAAGCTGGGCAGACCCTTCTGGTTTGCGGGCGGCGCTTGGGGCTGGGCCAGCTTTGCTCCCGATAACGCCTTTTCTCTGCGCCACGCCCGTGCCGCCATGGAGGCCTGCCGCGAAAAGCCCCCCGTGGGTACCTTCGTGACGCTGTGGGGGGACGACGGCGGTGAATGCTCCTTCCACGCCCTGATGCCCGCCCTCTTCGCCTGGGCCGCCTTCTACCGCGGCGAAGCGGATATGAATCAGATCAAAGCAGAATTTGAGGCGGAATTCGGCATTCCCTTCGATGATTTTTGTCTGCTGGATATCCGCAGACCCCAGGAGGGCGTCACCCGTAACGACGGCGCCATCAATAATCCCGAAAAGTATCTTCTTTACAACGATCCCTTCCTGGGTCTTTGCGATTCCGCTCTCATGGGCGGGGAGGGTGAATTCTACGCCCGCCGTGCCGAGGCGCTGACCCCTTGGTGCGAGCATCCTCAATACGGCGCTCTGTTCCGTGAGGCGCGCGCCCTTTGCCGCGTCCTTTCCGTCAAGGCGGAGCTGGGCGTTCGCACCCGTGCTCTTTATAAAAACGGCGCCACCGCAGAGCAGTGGAGCGCGCTCCTTGCCGATTACGATAAGGCAGGCGCACTTCTCTCCGAGTTTATCGACGCCTTCCGTGCGCTGTGGCTGGAGGATAACAAGCCCTTCGGTCTGGAGATCCACGAGATCCGTTTGGGCGGTCTTCTCACCCGTCTCAGCTTCTGCAGAAAGCGCCTTGCGGAGCATGCCGAAAAGGGCACTGCCATCGCCGAGCTGGAGGAGGAGAGCCTTGATCTCATGGGTGGCGGCACGAAAATGGGCGCCAAGGCCCTGCGCTTCCCCCTGTGGAAAAACATGATCTCCCCCAACCGCATGGCGGAGCATAATATGTAACTACTTTAACCTTTTCCCGCAAGGGAAAAGATTTCATCAAAGCTTTGCTTTGATTTCATCCGCTTTAGCGGATTTCATCGCACGCAGTGCGATTTCATTAAAAAGGAGCCCTCAGGCTCCTTTTTTGTAGGGATCGGCGTCCCAGACGGTCCGCCTGCGGCACGATTGATAACAACATCGCTCCCATCCATTCGCCTGCGGCGCACCCTACCGATACAGCGCGTGACCCTTTGCCACAGAATTTGAACTCATCCATTCAGCCGCGCTTTGCCTTCCCCGGTGGGGGAAGAAGGGGGGATCGCTTGCGGTGGATGAGGTCGCCTCAAAAAAATCGGCTTTTGGCTGTGGCAAAAGCCTACCTTAACCTTTTCCCGCAAGGGAAAAGATTTCATCAAAGCTTTGCTTTGATTTCATCCGCTTCAGCGGATTTCACCGAGCCGTAAGGCTCGATTTCACTGAAAAAAGCACCCCTCGGGGTGCTTTTTTCTATATTCTTTCCAGCAAAAATACCACGGGACGGTAGCCGTCGGTACAGCAGCTCACAAAGGTCTCCTGACCGCCGCGGGCCATGCCGTAGACCAGCTTCTGAAGATCGGCCCATGCCCAGCCGCAAAAGCCCGCAGGCATCTCCCATGGAGATTCAAGGCTCGTTTCAAAGACCTGCCCCACCTCAAAATGGGTGCAGGGCGTCCAAGCCTCGGGCCCTGCGGCGTATTCCTTGACCAGCTCCTCATGGAAGAGCTTTTTCATCACCGTAATGCGCACTCTGTGCGCCTGCAGCTTTTCTGCCATGACACTCTCCTTATTTTGCATCGAACCAGGTATCGCCCACGGCGGCCTCGGCAACGAGGGGAACGCGGTAGCTGACAACCCTCTCCATCTCCTCCTGCAGGAGGGCGGCGGCCTTTTCCGCATCCTCGCGGGGCGCCTCCAGGATCAGCTCGTCGTGCACCTGAAGCACCAAGCGAACCCGGGGCAGCTCCTTTTCCAAGCGCTCGTCCACCCGCACCATGGCAAGCTTGATGATATCGGCGGCCGTGCCCTGAATGGGCGCATTCATGGCCACCCGTTCGCCAAAGGCCTGCACGGGCTTTTTGGGCGCGTGCAGCTCGGGGATCATGCGGCGACGGCCGAAAAGGGTGGTCACAAAGCCCGTCTCCCGTGCCGCGGCCTTTACGCCGTCAAGATAAGAGCGCACCTTGGGGAACAGAGCGAAATACTTGGTGATATAATCCTTGGCCACCCGCACGGGAATGCCCAGATCCTGACTGAGGGAATACTCCCCGATGCCGTAAACGATGCCGAAATTGACGGCCTTGGCGCTCTTTCGCATCTCGGGGGTCACCTCGTCTTCCGTTACGTGGAAGATCTCCGCGGCGGTCTTGGTATGAATATCCCGTCCCTCGGTAAAGTAGCGGCACAGCGTCTCATCCTCGGACATGTGTGCCAAAAGGCGAAGCTCGATCTGGGAATAGTCCGCATCGATCAAAACGTAAGCTTCGTTTTCCGCCGTAAAGAATTTGCGCATTTCCCGACCCAGCTCGGTCTTGACGGGAATATTCTGCAAATTGGGCTCCGCCGAGGAAAGACGGCCCGTAGCGGTAAGCATCTGATTGAATACGGTGTGAATACGGCCGTCCCTGCCGATCTGCCTCAAAAGTCCCTCCACGTAGGTGCTGTGGAGCTTGGAGAAGGTGCGATACTGCAGGATCAGATCGATCATAGGCGAATGAAACCTCAGCTTGGACAGAGTCTCCGCGTCGGTGGCATAGCCCGTCTTGGTCTTTTTGCCCGCAGGGAGCCCCAGCTTCTCAAAAAGGATGCGCCCCAGCTGCTTGGGGGACAGAACGTTGAATTCCTCCCCTGCCAGGGAAAAGATCTCGGCCTTGATGGCCTCCGCACCCTGCAGGAGAAATTCACCGTAGGAGGCGATGCGCTCCGCCGATACGCGAAAGCCGCATTTTTCCATTTTAAAAAGCACCCTTGCCAAGGGAAGCTCCACGTCAAAGTAAAGGCTCTTTGCCTCGCTTTCCTCCAGCGCACACCGCAAGGGCTCGTATACCTCTGCCATGACGGTAAGTCCTCGGGGGGCGTCTGCCTCGTCGCACCAAAGTCCCTTGCCGTAGAGCACGGAAAGGCGGGACAGGGTCATGGCCGTATTGCGGGAATCCAAAACGTATGCGGCAAGATACAGATCAAAGCCCGCCCGCACCTCTATGCCGAGCTTTTCCGAAACGTAGTGGTAATAGGCCTTGCTGTCCCGCACCACGGGACGGCTCGTCATTAAAAGGCCCGCCACGTCACCCGTCAGGCGGCAGGGTACCCCGTCGCACAGGGCATAAAAGGCCTCGCCGTCAAAGCTGAGAAACAGCGGCTCCACTCCCAGAAGGGTCGCCGCGTCACGCTGGGGAGCGGCCATCTCCTCCGCCTCGGGCTGATCGAACATGGAGCCCTGCAGGGGATCCTCCCGCAGGGGGGCGGGCGCAGGGGCGGCGGTCTCCTCTAAATGAAAGCTCTGCAGTAGCTTGGCAAATTCCAGCTCCAGCAGAAGAGGGCGCAAAAGCTCTCCGCGAATCCCCTCGTAGGCGTAGGGCGCAAGGCTCACAAGCTCCGGCACCTCGCGGCAGATCTCTGCCAGAAACAGACTGCGGTAGGCATCCTCCTTCCCCGTGCGGAGCTTCTCCTTGGCGGCGGGGCCCACGGGCAGAGAATCGATATCCTCGTAAACACCGTCCAAGCTGCCCCGCTCGGCAATGAGCTTCACGGCGGTCTTTTCACCGATGCCCCGCACACCGGGGATGTTGTCGCTGGTATCACCTGCCAGCGCCTTGACCTGAATCATCTGTCGGGGCAGGAGTCCGAATTTTTCGTGGATGACCGCAGGGGTGATCTCCTCGTCCGCACCGGTGGAGGCAAGGATCAGCGTGGTCTTATCGCTGACCAGCTGATAGGAATCCCGATCGCCCGTCACAAGATAGGCCTCGGCACCCTCCGACTCTGCCACGCGGGACAGGGTGCCCAGAATATCGTCTGCCTCGTAGCCCTCCTTTTCCACAACGCAAAGACCCAGCGCCTCGGTAGCACGGCGCAGATAGGGCATTTGGGCCCGAAGCTCCTCGGGCATGGGCTTGCGGGTGGCCTTGTAGCGCTCATCGTATTTGTGACGGAAGGTGGGCGCGTGCACGTCAAAGGCCGCCACCGCATAGTCCGGACGCAGGGCATCCAGATGCTTCTTTACGATATTGATATAGCCGAAGACCGCCCCCGTGGGCAGACCGTCCCCGGTGGTCAGCGGGCGGCGAATGCCGTAAAAGGCGCGGTTTAAAATACTGTTGGCATCGAAAATGACGATCTTTTTCATCACACGGTCCCCTCTTTTTTCTTCCCTTCTATTATACCCTCCCGCCACCGAAAAAGCAATAACAATTCCACGCACCCTTTTTCGGTGGATCTTTTCCTCGAAAACCCTATTTTTCCTTTCTTTATAACAAAAAGGCATCCATCAAAAGGGACGGACAAGGGCTCCCGACCGGAGGGAGGCTATGCGCGCCCGTATGGGTGGGATGAAATTCTGTAGGGAAGGGCACGCGGCAGGGGGTGGGGGTGCGCCGCAAGCGAATGGATGGGTGCGAGCTTGTTCTCCATCGTGCCGCAGGGCGGGCGAACGAAGTTCGCCCCTACGACGGTGGACAGTTACGGTATGCAATAGGAGGGAGGAAAGCATAAATTTGTTTTGGAACGGGCGGGCGTTTACCGACGGTCCGCTTGCGGCTCGAAGCAAATCAAAACTGCTCCCATCCATAACTTGCGGGATGATTGTAGGGACCGGCGTCCCCGACGGTCCGCTTGCGGGGCATGGTGAGACAACCTCACACTCACCCATTTGCCTGCGGCGCTCCCCACCGTAACAGCGCGTGCCTCTTTGTCACAAAATTTTATTTTATCCATGCAGGCGCGCATAGCCTTCCCCGGAGGGGGGAGGGGGACCACGGATGTGGTGGAGGAGGCGTTAGCAGCAAGTCTGCACCCTGATCCCTCCTGTAAAAAAAGGAGAAAAATATCCACGGTAGGGCGGGGGCTTGCTCCCGCCGCAATGTAACGAGAAGTAGCTTCATTCTTTCTGTAAATAGGCAGAACAAATTGTTTTTTTCAAAACAAAATTTATTTTATATTCAACAGATATTTACAGATCATCAAATTTGTTACGTGACGCCTCATCCACCGCAAGCGGTCTTCTGCGGGGCGTTGCCCCTGCGCATAAGTTCCACCGAGCCGCTCGGGCGGCGCAAAGCTTGCCCTCTCGGGGTGTCACTTACCCCAAACCCCCGACCGGGAAGGCTATGTTCACCCCTTTTGTTTTATAATAGAAAGAGGCAAAGCAAAATTCGTTTTGCGGCGGATCGTCGGGACATAAAAAAACAATCTCGCACCCACAACCCCGATCGCGTTTCTCCTTGCCGCAAAACCAGCAAATTCGATAAATTATGAACGCGTTTTAATTTATATTTATACTATATTTACAAAACAGACGCAGAAGCTCCTTGTTTTTGAACGAAAACCGTGATAAAATAATGTAAATTCAACAAAGAAGGAGAAGCATTATGAAAATCAGAAATTTGATCGCACTCCTGTTATGTCTCTTACTTTTGTTCAGCGCCGTAGGCTGCAGCGCAAGCACCGCCGATCAGGAAGGCGGCATGGCCGCCGGCGATGCCACCGCGAAGGCAGAGCTCGCCGCCGAAAGCGAAGCCTCCGCCGCCCTACCCGAAAACCGCAAGCTGATCCAGACCGTCCGCATGCGCGTGGAAACGGAGGATATGGATGCCGTCGTCACGCAGATCAACGAACGTCTTACTGCACTGGGCGGCTATATCGAAAGCTCCAACGTGCAGAACGGCAGTGCCTATAACAGCAAGCGCACCCGCAGTGCAAGCGTTACCGTGCGCATTCCCGCAGATAAGCTCCCCGATTTTACCGAGCGCATCAGCCAGGTATCGAACGTTGTCTCCTCCGAAAAGACCGTGGAGGACGTGACCCTCAGCTATGTGGCTACGGAAAGCCGCATGAAGGCTCTGCAGACCGAGGAAGCCCGCCTTTTGGCCCTCATGGCGGAAGCGGACACCATGGCGGACCTTTTAACGGTGGAAAAGCGCCTGACCGAGGTGCGCACCGAGCTGGAAAAGGTCACCTCCACTCTGCGCGTTTATGACAATCGCGTGGAATACGCCACCGTCCACCTGAACGTTCAGGAGGTCAAGGAATATACCGATACCGCGGAAGACAAAACGCTGTGGCAAGAGATCGGCGATGGCTTTGTAAAAAGCATGAAGAACGTGGGCACCATTTTAAGAGAGCTTTTCATTTTCCTCTTCGTGGCTCTGCCCTATCTGATCCCCTTGATCCTCATTGCCGCCGTGGCACTTATCCTCCTTCGCGTGCACAACCGCAAAAAGAGCAAGAAGAACGACCGGACTCCTCCTCATCAGCCTTAACCCGCCTTCCCCCAACACCCTGCCTCCTTGGCAGGGTGTTTTTTTATGCCCAA
>JAFQMA010000033.1 GCA_017414535.1 Clostridia bacterium
AGGGGTTACAGGTAGCATCGGGGTTACGCAGCTCAAAGCGGCGCAGCTTGGGGGTCTTGGCGTAAGCGGGGATACGGATGACAGCGCTGCGGTTAGAGGTGGCATAGCCTACGGTGACAGGTGCTTCAAAGCCGGGAACAAGGCGCTTGAAAGAGTTGGTGCTGGGGTTAGTAAGAGCACACAGAGAAGCAATGTGCTTCAAAAGGCCGCCCATGAAGTAGTGTGCGGTCTCGCTCAGGTGAGAGTAGCCGTTATCGTCGGAGAATACGGGCTCGCCGTCCTTCAATAGCAGCATATGCACGTGCATACCGTTGCCTGCCTCACCGTAAACGGGCTTGGGCATGAGGGTGGCGGTCTTGCCGTATTTGAGGGCGGTGTTGCGGATGATGTACTTGATCATCATGGAGGCATCGGCCATCTCGCTCATCTTACCAAGCTCGGGCTCGATCTCAAACTGACCTGCGGCGCCTACCTCGGGATGATGGTATTTTACGCGGATGCCGGCCTCCTCCATGAGCATGCACATTTCGCTTCTGCACTCATAGGTGGGGTCAAAGGGCTTGGCGATGTGGTAGTTCTTCTGCTTTGCCACCACGCAACCCATGCCTTCTGCGGCACTGTTCCAGTGAGCCTGATTTACGTCCAGCTCCATGCCGATGGAGTTGGGAGCAACGTTCCAGCCCACCTGATCGAACAGGTAAAACTCAAATTCGGGGAGGATCAGCATGGTATCGGCGATACCGCTGTCCTGCATATATTTTTCCGCGGCCAGAACGATGTTTCTGGGATACTGCGCCAAGGGTCTGTTCTCGGGGGTATCGATGATCATGGCGTTACCCGTCATGGACAGGGTGGGGATCTCACAGAAGGGATCGATGGTGGCGGTGTCGGGATCGGGGATAAAGACCATGTCGCTCTTCTCCACCACGGCATAGCCGTAGTTGGAGGCATCAAAGCCGATTCCGTCTTTCAGGGTCTCTTCGGAGAAGTGGCCGGCAGGGATGGTGACGTGGCGGAACTGGCCGTGAATATCAACCATCTTAAAGTCGATCATTTGAATGTCATTCTCGCGGATCAGCTCGAGAATGTCCTGAACTGTTTTTGCCATATTGCACTCCTATTTTTTAAATTCTGGTTCGGCGGCCGCATTTGCCGATGCCGTCCCAAATATGATAGTATATTATATCACTTGAATTTTCATTCGTCAATGGCGATTTGCACGGAAATTTGTATGAAAAACAGAATGAAAAAGTGATTTTAAGGGTCGTCGGTTCGGAGAAAGCTTAAGGAAGGATCACCGGCTTTTCGGTATAAGCGCCGATGATGCGGCAGAAATCCTCCCCACGGTCAAGACTCACCGTTTCGGCGGAAAAGGGCGGAGTCAGTCCCAGCTTTCCGTACTTCTCGTTGCCGATGGCGTGATAGGGAAGAACGTTCACCTCACGGATGCAGGTGTATTTCTCAGCCAAAGCGCCGATGGCGCGAAAATGCTCCTCCGTAGCGTTGAGCTCGGGAATGATGGGACAGCGCAGGGTAACGCTTGCTCCCGCCCCTTCAAGTCGTGCCAGATTTTTTAAAATACCGTTTTGCTCCACGCCCGTCAGCTTTTTGTGTGCTTCGTTCCCCGTGGCCTTGTAATCCCATAGAAAATGATCCACCAGGGGCAGGGCACGCTCCAGCGTCTCGGGGGAAAAGGCGCCGCAGGTCTCCACGGCCGTTCCGATGCCCGCGTCCTTCGCCAGCGAGAGAATGTGCAGGGCAAAGTCTGCCTGATAAAAGGGCTCCCCACCGGATAGGGTCAGCCCGCCGTCCTTGCCGTAATAGCTGCGATCCCGAAGGACCTCGGCCAGCACCTCCTCGGCACGCATCTCCCGTCCCTCCCGTACCAAGGCTTCGGCAGGGCAGGTCTCAACGCAGGCAAAGCAGTCTCGGCAACGCTTGGGATCAAAGCGATGCACGCCACCCTCCAAGGTATGGGCACCGTGAGGACAGGCAGAAACGCATGCACCGCAGGCGATGCATTTTCCTTCGTTATAGGATAATTGGGGGCGGGAAGAGAGTCCCTCGGGATTGTGACACCACGCACAGCGCAGGGGACAGCCCTTGAGAAAGACCCCCGTGCGAATGCCGGGACCGTCGTGAATGCAAAATCGCTGAATATTAAATACGATACCGCTCATGCTTCGCTCCTGCTTCTATTTCTCCTCAGGGAAAAGAAAATGTTGTCGATGCAACGTTTTTTGACGTTATCCTACTCTACTGCCGCCACCCCGATCTTGTCAAGGGATTTTGAAAAAAAGACCCGATGCATTCCGCATCGGGTCACGTTCCTTATTTTCTTGTGAGGCGATAGCTTCCCGCCAGAAGAAAGCGAAGCCTTTCCTCGTCGATCTCCTCGGGAACGAGGGTCAGCCAGTGGCGCTTATTCATGTGGTAAGCGGGGAAGATGCCTTTTTCTCCCCGCAGAAGCTCTCCCAGCTCCACGTCGCACTTGACGTTGACCACGGTGACCCTTTCCGAGGAACGAAGCCCAAGCTTTTCCTTTGCGATCTCCATGATCACTGCAAACCACTTCTTATTGTGCCCGTGGCGAAATACGGCGGTCTCGGGAGAGGAGCGGAACAGATGCTCGGGCTCTGCACCGTATTCCTCCGTCAGGAGGCACTCAAGAGCCTTGCGCGTCATATCAGATGTTTCTGGTCTTCATCTTACGCGCCACCAGCGTCAGTACCAAAAGCACCACGTACAGGGCGGCAATGATGATGAAGATGCCGTTCCAGCCGAAATGATCGATCACGAAGCCGAACAGCATGGACTGCACGGCGGCACCCATGTAAACGGCCCAGTCAAAAACGCCGATGACCGTGGAGGACAGCGCCTTTCCGCCGATATCGCCCGCAATGGCCCAGATCACGCCCGTGACCATGGCGAATACACCCAGGAAGAAGAGCATGATGGAGGCAGTGGTCTGTTCCTTGATGAAGGGGAAGGCGACCATGCCGCCGATGGTGATCACCGAGGCAATGACCAGCATGGGCTCGCGCTTGCCCTTTAAAAGCTTGTCGGTGATAATGGGAAAGATGAACATAGCACAGGCCTGACCGAAGGGAAGCAGGATCGCACTGAAGATGCCATCCTTGATGCTCAGGCCCATCACGTCGGAAAAATACTTGGGGATCCAGGTGATCAGACCGTATCTGCCGATGCCCGCAATGGCGGAAATGAGGCAGAAGACCCAGACCTTGGGCTCGGAAAAGAGGAGCTTATAGGGGTAGAAGGAGCTCTTGCCGCGAAGCTTTTCAGCCATGGCAGCGTCGCTTCCGTCCATTTCGTTCTCCGAGATCTCCTCCATACCGATATCCTTGGGAGAATTTTTAAAGAAGAAGATGAAGCCGATCAGTGCCAGAACCATGGGGATCATGGGATAGCGGAAGCCCGCTCTCCAGCCCCATTCGGGATTGAGGGTCAGACAGAGGTGGACGCAAAGATAGGTGGTCACCTGTGCCATACCGGAAAAGAAGGTGGTCAGACCCGTGGCAAAGCCGCGCTTTTCCTTGGGCCACCACTTGTTGACGACGCCCAGGCCGTTGGACCACACCATGGACTGGAAGAAGCCGTTAAGCCCCCACAGTACTGCGATGACGGGAATACTGGTCTGGAAGGAAATAACAACGTTCAAAAGGGCGCTGGCAATGACGCCCACGATCATGAAGCGCTTATAGCCGAAGATGGCGCCCAGTCTGCCGTTGATCAGCTGACCGAAGGCGTAGCACCAGAACAGAGCGGAGGAAACCATGCCCAGCGTTCCGGAAGAGGAGCCGAATTCTTCTTCCATCAGTGCCATTACCAGATTGATGTTTTGCCTGCCGTTGTAGAAGAACAGATACATGAGGCCAAAGCTCAAAAGCACCAGCCAAGCGTGCTTTTTAAAGCGTGCGGATCTTGCTGAATCGGAGGAAATTTTGCTCGTGTTCACCGAAGGAATCCCCTTTGTTTAAATTATTCCGAGCTGAGCTTAGAACGTGCGTATTCTAACATAAAACAAAATTGAAAAAAAGAATAATTTGTGAATTTTAAGAGAAAGGAACAGGATAACAGCATTTTTGGGAAGAAGTTGCAAATCTAAAGGAAAAAGCGGCAGACCAGCTCTGCCGCTTTTTCGTCGAAAGGGGTCAATCGTTTTTCAGGCCGTATCGGGCAAAATATTCGTTTACGTCCGTTACGTTGCCGCAGTGCCGTGCCTCTTCGGCGGCAAAGCCGATGAGATGGTTTTTGGCGGAGATCTCCACGTCTGCCGCGGAAAAGCCTTGATAATCGTCACCCAAATAGTCGTATAGCTCCCGTACGATACCGTCGTCTCCGCCGCCGTGGCCACCGTTGATGGATTCATCCGCTTCTCTGACGGGTACGGAGCGGGTGACGCGATCCTCAAAGGTATAGATCTGAACGGCGTCGTCTGCCGCATAAGCCCACATCTCACCCTTGGTTCCGAACAGACGGATATAGCGCCCTCCGCGGTTAAAGGCGTTCATGGTAAAGCTTACGGTGATTCCGCCGTCAAATTCCATGTTGACCACCTGATGATCCACCACGTCGTTGTTGGCGTGGTAAACGCAAAGGCCGTAGTCTGTGCCCTTCAGTGCCGCCAGCACTTCCTCGTCCGTGGGCTTTTCTCCCTCCGCAAAGCCACGGGTGGCGGCCCCGCGGAACCAGTTGTTTTCCTTGTCGTCCAAATAGAGCTTTTTGCAGTTGTAGGGGCAGGTCTCTTCCGAGGGACATCCGCCGTCAATGCAACGCACGGGCGCGCCTGCGGGGGCATCCTCCGAACGGAAATGGGACAGCGAGCCGAAGGATTGCACCTTGCGGCAGGGCTTGTCAAGGATCCATTGCAAAATGTCCAGATCGTGACAGCTCTTAGCCAGAAGCATGGGGGTGGTCTCCTTTTCACTGTGCCAGTTGCCGCGTACGTAGCTGTGGCTTTGGTGGACGTTGCCCACCGCTTCTACGTGGATCACGCTTTGCACCTTCCCGATGACACCCTCGGCTACCAGCGTGCGGATCTTACGGAAAAAGGGCGTGTAGCGAAGTACGTGACATACCAAGACCTTTACATTCTTTTCCTTGGCAGCCACCGCCAGTGCGGCACATTCCTCCGGCGTTTGGGAAAGGGGCTTTTCCAAAAGCAGGTCGTACCCCAATTCAATGGCACGCATGGCAGGGGCAAAATGCATTTCGTCCATGGTGCAGATCAAGGCAAGATCCGCAATCTTAGGTATCGCCAAAAGCTCCTCCCAGGAGGAAAAGCACATCTCCGGTGCAATGCCGTGCCGCTTTCGTACCGCTTCCCTACGGGAAAGGATGGGCTCTGCTACTGCCACCACCCGATACTTTTCTGGCAGCTCTGCCATCCGATTCGCATAGCCCTGCCCGCGACTGCCCGCACCGATCAGTGCTACCGTGTATTGCTTCATTTCAATTACCGCCTTTTTTTATTTGACCGTATTATACCATAAAAAGGAAATAACCGCAACCCTTTTCAGGATCACGGTCATTCGATGGTGGAGGCAGAGGGGATCGAACCCCCGACCTTACGGATGTGAACCGTACGCTCTAACCAGCTGAGCTATGCCTCCGAGCAGGGTGTATTGTATCATAGGAAACGGGAAAATGCAAGAGGTTGCGAAAAAAATCCAAAAAAAATAATTTCCCGTTATTTTGGGTTGACTTTTTAAAAAAACTGTGTTAAAATCACTTCCGCAGATACGGAGGTATAGCCCAGCTGGTAGAGCATTCGCTTGACGTGCGAAGGGTCAGGGGTTCGAGTCCCTTTGCCTCCACCATGTCCCTCGGACAGGAGAGGCCTTTCTTATTACCTTAACCGGGAGGACATGAAAATGAAAAAGATCTGCTTTGTACTGGCCCTTCTTTGCCTGTTTGCTTTTTGTGCCGTGGCCTGCTCCGATGCGGGCATTGACGACGGTACCGTCGGTGATAAGACCGAGACCGAAACCAAGGAAACGGCTGAAAAGAACGGTGCCGTTACCGATTCCGGCATGAGCTCCGCTACTGTGGATTCCAAATCCGTTGCCGCGCAGCTTTCCGGTATGATCAATGCGGGCAGTGCCGATGAGATCGCCGCCTACGTGACCACCCCCTCCGACGATTACGCCCGTCAGGTGCTGTCTGCCTATCCCGACAGTGACTACGTCGTCACCGTAAAAAAGCTGGGCGAGCATGAGAACGTTGCCGTTTATACCTATACCATCAAAAAGAAAAACGATGCCGATTTTGAAAGAGAGGGCCTTGAGCTTTTCGTAAGAAAGGACGGCCGTCTTTTGGTGGAAAATAACCCCGACGTGGTGGCGGATTTCGTGACGGATTGCAAATGCGGCGGTTGCGGTGGAAGCGGCCGCGTGACCACGGGCGGCACAGCCTGCGCTACTTGCGGCGGCACGGGTCAGGTCTATATGCCCAACGTGTATTTTGACCCTACCTTGAATATGTGGCAGGGTCAGTGGCAGGCCTGCGGCGGCTGTGGCGGCGCGGGAATGCTTGGCGCGACAAGCTCCGCCTGCTCTGCCTGCGGCGGCAGAGGCTTCGTGCTTTGATAAAATTGAGGGAGACGCTTTTTTGCGTCTCCTTTCCTTTCAACGCCTTAAAAAATCTATTCTTTTTTCGCATTTTACTTGACGGAAGCGGGAGCGGATTGTAAAATTAAAGAAAGAAAACAAAAGGAGAAGCGCAATGTTTTACCTTGATTCAACTGCCATTTACGGATATAGCTCCTACGAGAAGCTGGACTATTCTTCACTGGAGGAGCTCCTTGCGGAAATGGACCGCCTCGGCGTTCACGCCGCACTGACGGTCAATGCCGTCGCCGCCAGAGGTCATAGCCTGGAGGGCAACCTTCAGCTCATGGAGGATCTGGAGGCCTGTCCCGCCGCGCGGGATCGTATCCTTCCCGTCCTTGCCGTGGCACCCAAAAACTTCTATGAAAAGGAAAGCATGGCCTTTTTCCACGAAATGCTCTCCTCAGGCAGAGTAGGTGCTCTTGCCATCTATCCCGTGGCCGCCAAATTCCACGTGGGTCAGCTGGAGCGCATCTTCCTTGAGCTGCGGCAGTATCGCCCCGTGGTGTTGGTGGATTGTGAGGATCTGCGCGTTGAAATGGGCTACGAGCTCCTTGCCGAGCTTGCCGCCAAATTCCCCGAAATGAGCTTTGTTCTTCGCAATTCCATGTGGGGGGACGACGGCCCCATGTTTGACCTGTTGTGGCGTTGCAAAAACGTGCTGGTGGAAAATTCCCGTCTCCATGAAAACGGAATGATGCGTACCATTGCCGAGCATTTCGGTGCCGACCGCTTGGTTTACGGTCGCGGTTATCGCTCTCTCAGCGGTGCCTCCATGGCCTCTCTTGCGTATTCCGGTCTCTCTGCCGAGGAACGGGAGCAGATCGCGGGCAAGCGTCTGCTCTCCCTACTGCCCAATCAGAAGGAGGCACAGCGCATCCTCGCTGCCGCAGGGGACATGCAGCCCAAGGTGACCAACCGTTATTGGGCGGAGTTTGTGAAGGGAAAGGGGCTTTCCGACGTGCGAATCATCGATGCTCATACCCATTTGGGCGGCTTCCCCTCCCAGGGCTGGTACGTGACCACCCTCGGCTTTGAAAACGCCCTGGCCTCCTTCCTTGCCCGTGCCAAGGAGCTTGGCATCTGCCATATGATCACCTCCGGTATGGAGGCGCTCCACGGCGATCCTCTGTCCAACAACCGCATGCTGGAGGAGAAGACCGAAAAGGCTCGTGATGCCGTTACCTGCTATTACGCCTATAATCCCCATTACCGCGACGTATTAACGGAAAAAGAGCTGGACGAGCGCTTTGCCTCGGGTGGCTTTGTTGGCTTTAAGATCTTGGCGGATTACTGGAAGGTAGAACTGACCGATCCCCGCTTTGACGGTGCATGGAGCTATGCCGATAAGCACCGCCTTCCCGTGCTGTTCCACTGCTGGGGTCCCTTCAATACCCCCGAAATGATCGCCGATATTGCCTCAAGATATCCCAATGCCACCTTCATCATCGGCCATTCCGGCGGCGGTGAGGCGGGCAGACCCCGTGCCGTGCGCGCCTGCCTCGAGCATGCCAATGTTTATCTGGAGTACTGCGGCTCCTTCGTGCCCAAGTGCACCTGGCGACAGGCCTTGGATCAGGTGGGTGCGGAAAAGCTGATCTTCGGTACCGATACCCTTGTGCACGATCAGGCTTGGGAGCTGGGTCGCCTCCTCTCCGAGGATATTACCGATGAGGAACTTCGCCTCATCCTTTCCGAAAACATCGAAAGGATATTGGCCCGCCGTAGCTGATCTCCGAGGCTAGTATTTTAAACGCTCACTTTTCACATAAGGAGGATAATATGTTCTGTAAAAACTGTGGAAATCCGCTCCCTGAGGAGCAGATCCGTTTTTGTCCCAATTGCGGAACGGAGCAGCCCCTCGAGGCCGCGCCTGAAAAGGAGCCTTCCTCCGCACCTACCGCAGAGCCCGTGCGCACGCCTGAGCCTGCTCCCGTCTGCGATCCTGCCCTTGCGGCGGAGCACACCGTGGTGGCAGAGCCCGCTTCTGCCTTTGCCGCACCCGATGCCCATGCCTTCGGCTACGAAAAGCCCAAAAAGAAAAAGAAGCTCGGCCTCATCCTTGGCATTGCGCTGGCCGCGGTGGCCGCGGCGGTTGCCGTGGCACTGCTGTTCGGCGGGCAGATCATCGGCTTTTACTATCGCACCTTTGCCTCTCCCGAGGAATATCTTGCCTACGTGGAAATGAAGAATTTTCAAAGAAATATGGCATCCCTTGCCGCCGACTACGAAAAGTATGCGGACGTCTCTGATTCCTTTACCATGAAGAGCAAGCTTGGCTTTTCCGTTGACGAGGGCCTTCTCGAGCTCGTTTTTGACGGCAACGGGAATGCCGAGGAGGAAGCACGAGCCCTGGCGCAGTGGCTCGAAAGTCTGCAGATCGAGCTTGTCTCCAAGCAGAACGGAGATCTTTCCTCCGTTGAAATGAACCTCTCCCGTAAGGACGAAGCGATCCTCGGCTTACTTATGATCATGGATGCCGAGAAGGGAGAGCAGTATCTGTCCCTTCCCGGCCTGACCGATCTCTTCCAAATGCAGGAGGGCTACAAGGCCTTGGATGAGGAGCGTCTGGAGGAGCTTCTGCCCGATGAGGAACTGGTGGAGCGTGTGATGGAGCGCTACAAGGCAGTTCTTTTCGATGCCCTGCCCGATTTTACTCTGGAGGAGGGCTCCTACCCCGCTGAGGAAGGTGACGTGGAGGCTTATCTTCTTTCCGTTACGGTCACCGCCGATGATCTGGAAGCCGTTTTGGAGGCTATTCTTGAGGAAGCGGAGGAGGATAAGGAGCTGGAGGAGATCTACGATAGTCTCCTGAATGTTTTGGATGAAATGGGCCTGGACAAGGAACTGTTCCCCGATTACGACGAGATTACGTATTTGGAAGAGGAGGACGATGACGAGGAGGAAGAGGACGAATGGAAGATCGTCTTCACCGATTACGTAGACGGCAAAAACGAGCTGATCGGTCGCTCCTTCTACATCGAAGACGGTGCCGAGGCCTTCGACCTTCGCTGGATGCACTACGATGAAAAGGTCGATTTCTACTTTGGTGATAAGAATGCCGCTCTCGTGGCCTTCGGCAGTGCTGCGGATAAAGCCACCCGTGTAGAGGGCGAATTCCGTTCCAAGGTGATGGACGAGACGTTTACCTTCCTTTGGATCGAGGAAAAAGAGAGCGATAAGGTGAGCACCGCTACGCTGGAAATGGAGCTGAAGCTGACCGACGGTGAGGCACCCTTCCAAGTCTTCAAGCTGGTCCTTCACCGCACCTTGGAGGATCTGAAGAGTGAGGTGGAATGCTCGCTTTTGGGCGACGGCAAAAAGCTTTTCGGTCTTACCGCGGAGGTTTCCCTGGAAAAGGGCGCCGACATCAGCCTGCCCGCAAAGGATAAGATCCTGGATGAGGACGACGGAATTTTAAAGGATGTCAGTGAGGATCAGATTCTTTCTCTTATCGAAAAGCTGGAGCTCCCCGAGGAGATCATGAGTGGCTTGATGGCGAGCCCCGATGATTCTCTTGTGAGAGCGCGTGTGGTCAGCTATCGCAACGGTGTCACCGGTGCCGTTACCTACTACAGCGGATCCCTTGACGTTTCTTCCGAGGGAGATCTGACGGTCATGGACGTTGCCGCCGCAGTGACGACCAAGGTGGGAGGACGTTTCTCCGCCTATTACAACCAGTACACGGATTTTGCAGGTCTTGAGGAAGAAAACGGCTATTATTGGTACGCCTACGTGGATAGAGAGCGCGTGCTGAATTGGAACCAAGTGATCGATGAGGATTCCTTGGTGGAATTTCGCTACGAGCTTCCTTAAAATGCAAAAGAATGACCCGAGGAATCATTCCTCGGGTCATTCTTTATTTGAAATTCCTTTTGAAAAAATCCACCGCCCGCGAAAAAGGAAGGGTGGAAAGGCTGTCTAACAGCAGGACGCCCATTTCCGCGGCGCGCTTTCTCACCGTGGGGGTGGCGGAAAAGGAGGAGACTAAAAGGGGCGTGGCGTAAAAGCCGCCGTAATGCCCCGCCATGACGGCGATCTCGTACAGATAATCGTTTTTGGGGAAGGTGTTCTTACAGCTACCCACCACGGGCAGATCCTCCCGCATAAAAAACAGATCGATCTCGTTGCGGGGATCGGGTGTGTGATGCTTTTCCCTGATGCCGTTCCAGTCCACCTCCACGCCTACGCACAGATCGTGAAAGATCCCCGCCTCGTGGGCGGCAAGTGCGGCGTACATTTCAAGGAGGTTTCCCGCCTTATCGTAGAGGAATTTTGCTTCGTCCGGCACGTTCAGCGTGAATTCCATGCTCAGCTTTCCGTTTTCTGCCGTTTCCTTCAGATCACGTATGATGCCCGCACGGGCAAGTCTGTCCGTGATGCGCTTCAGGCTCTGCTTGGCACTGTCCCGCCTTCCCGCGTATTTTCGGTCGAGGCGGCATTTGTCATCTCCCTCGCCGCTCGGTAGGGAGCAGAAGCCGTTCCAATCGGAAAGATTTCTGCGTACCGCGTTCCAAAGCCGCAGGATCTCCTCCTTTAAGGGACCGCGATTAAAGTGATGGCGCGGCACTCTCAGGGGCGCGGAGCCGCTCATGGTCAGATAGGATTCCGCATCCAGGTGAAAGGGGCAGGGAGAGGGCTTGGGCATTTCGGGATAGGAAAAGAGAAGCTTTCCCGTGCGAACGTCGTATTGATGCAGGCAAACGCCCTCCCGCTTGTGGGCAAAATATCCGGCCGCGGCAAGGAGCGCGGCCTCACCGCCCGTCAGATCCACGGTGTAAAGAACGCCCTTTTCCATGCTGTCCAGCGTCGCCAGCGCCGCCTCCAGCGTTTTTTCGCGGATGACGTGAAAGACAGGTCTCCAGCCGCAGAGCCGCTCGATCACGCGGGAAAGCTGATGGCGCACCCGCTCCTCGGGAGATGTGTCCGTAAAGCAGAAGAATACCGCACCGTCAAAGGGCTCCTTCAGGAGCGACAGCAGATTTTCGGGGGTTCTTTTGGAATAAAATTCGATCAGGATCCGTTTCATGGCTTCTCCTTTCTCACTTTTCTCAATTGTAGCACAAGGAGGAATTCTTTTCAATACAGGGGATTGAGAAAAAGGAAAAAGCGTGCTATAATCCTGAAAAAGATCTAATGAAGGAGAAAAGATATGCGTAAGGATTTCGGTGCCAAGACCTGGCTTTATCCCATGCCCGTGCTGATCGTGGCGGCCTACGATAAGGAGGGAGTGCCCTGCTGTATGAATGCGGCTTGGGGAGGTATTTACGATACGGATCAGGTGATGGTGTGCCTGGCCGACGACCATAAGACCACGAAAAATATTCTGGAGAGCGGCGCCTTCACCGTCAATATTGCCGACGCCGCCCACGTGGTTGCGGCCGATTACGTCGGTATCGTGTCGGGCAATGACGAGCCCGAAAAAATGGAAAAGGCGGGCTTGTCCGTTCTTCCCTCCGCCTACGTGAAGGCTCCCGTTATTTGCGAATTCCCCATGGCAGTGGAATGCGAGCTGTTAAAATTTAACGAGGATGGCATCTGCATCGGCAGGATCGTCAACGTCAGCGCGGACGAATCCGTTTTGGGCGAGGACGGAAGGATCGATCCCACCCTCCTGCAGGCCATCACCTACGATCCCGTTCACCACGGCTATTTTAAGCTGGGTGAAAGGGTGGGACAGGCCTTTTCCGACGGAAGGAAGCTGAAATGACGTTTCTTTTCACTTTTTTTAAAAGCGTGATCGATCAGGATGCCGCGCCCGTGGTCATTTGCGACCTTGACCACACCGTGGTCTATATGAACCCCGCCGCCGTCGCTTATTATCATACCGATCTTACGGGCAAAAGCGTTCTGTCCTGCCACAATGCAGAGTCCTGCGAGAGGATCGAGCGCGTGGTGGCTTGGTTTGCCGCAGACCGCGGTAACAACGTGGTCTATACCTATCGGAACGAAAAGCAAAATAAGGACGTTTACATGGTGGCCCTGCGGGACGGGGCGGGCATGCTTGCCGGCTATTACGAAAAGCACGAATTTCGCACAGGGGAAACCGCGCCGCTCTATCACATGCCCCGTTAAGGGGGGCTTTTTACCAAAATTTGACGGTTTTTGCCCCTTGTGACGGGCAGTACCTTTTGCTATAATAGCAGTGTCAAGATCTGCCTGCGGGCAGGAAGGAAAGAAGGAAAATCATGAATTTTGATCTCATTACCTCCCGTTTTCCCTTGGACGGCACCGTCTGCTCCTGCGAAAAATACGGAAACGGCCATATCAACGATACCTATCTTGTGGTCTGTGAAACCGGCCACCGCTATATTCTTCAGCGCATTAATACCACCATTTTTAAGGATACCGCCATGCTCATGGGCAATATTGCCGCCGTCACGGGCTTTTTGGGTAAGAAAACGGGCAATCCCCGCGAGACCCTGACCCTCGTTCCCACCAAGGAAGGGGAGAACTATCTAGCCGATGAAAGCGGCGCTTGGCGCGTGTATGAGTTCGTGGAGGATACCGTTTGTCTGGAGCGCCCCGAGAGCGAGGAGGATTTCTACCAGTGTGCTGTGGCCTTTGGTCATTTTCAGAAGCTTCTGGCGGATTTTCCCGCCGAGCAGTTGGGTGAGACTATCCCCGATTTCCACCATACCCCCAAGCGCTACGAGGCCTTCCTGAAGGCCGTGGAGGAGGATGTCTGCGGCAGAGCTGACGGCGTACGCGAGGAGATCGAATTCATCAAGGCCAGAGCCGATTTCTACTCCGTCCTTTTGGATGCCCATGCACGCGGTGAGCTGCCTCTGCGCGTGAGCCATAACGATACCAAATGCAACAACGTGCTTCTCAACGCCGTCGACAGAACCGGCCTTTGCGTCATCGACCTGGATACGGTCATGCCCGGCTTTTCCGTGACCGACTTTGGCGATTCCATCCGTTTCGGCGCCTCCACCGGAGCCGAGGACGAAAAGGATCTTTCCAAGGTCAATTTTCACATGGGGCTCTATAAGGCCTACGTGAAGGGCTTTTTGGAGGGATGCGGAGGATCTCTTCCCGAAAGCGAAATGATGCTTCTGCCCGAGGGCGCCAAGATGATGACCATCGAGTGCGGCATGCGCTTCCTTGCAGACTATCTCCAGGGCGACGTGTATTTCAAGACCGCCTACCCTGAGCACAATCTGGTGCGCTTCCGCACCCAGAGAAAGCTGGTGGAGGGCATGGAGGCCTCTTGGGAGGAAATGAAGCAGGCCGTGCGTGAGCTTCTGTAAAATAAGAAAAACGAAAAGTGCGTCTTTTGACGCACTTTTTTCTATTTTTGCCCCAAAATGCGGCGATTTTTCTCCGTTTTGTATGAAATGCATAAAAGATAACAAAATTTTTCTGTTTCTTTGACATATTCATAGATGGAAAGATAATATTGAAATCAGTTTGTGAATGATTTATAATATAAATGTTAACAAATTTTGCAGCTCGGTCAAAAGATCGGGCAGAGGAGGAACACATGGCAACCATTGATATGAAACGAATCCGTAACATTGTGCTGATGGGGCACTCCGGCGCGGGCAAGACTTCTCTGGCAGAGGCAATGCTGTATCTGGCAGGCGGAAGCGACCGTCTCGGCAAGGTCCCCGAGGGCAATACGGTTTTTGATTTTGATCCCGAAGCGATCCGCAGAAAGATCTCCGTTCAGTCTTCTCAGGCTCCCATGCTCTGGAAGGACGTGAAGATCAACGTGTTGGATACCCCCGGTTACCCCGGCTTTACCGGCGAGGTCTCTCAGGCCGTACGCGTGGCAGACAGTGCCATCATCGTGGTGGATGCCAAGGCAGGCATTGAGGTGGGTACGGAGCTGGCTTGGGATAAGGCTGAGGAGGCAGGACTGCCCAAGGCTATCTTTATCAACAAGTTCGACGATAACGAGGCGCGCTTTGCCAAGCTGCTCAACGCTCTGCACGAGGAATTCGGCCGCTCCATCTGTCCCATCACCATTCCCATGGTGCAGGACGGTGAGGTGAAGGGTGCTATCGATCTGGTGCACATGGAGGCACACAGCTTCGACGATAAGGGAACCCATCACGTGCTTCCCATTCCCGAGGAGAGCCAGCCCGCCGTGGATGAATTCCGCGAAATGCTGCTGGAGGCCGTGGCAGGCACTGACGAGGCATTGATGAATAAGTACTTCGGCGGCGAGGAGATCACCTATATGGAGATCTACAACGCCGTTCACGAGGGCATCATCCACGGTGATATCGTGCCCTGCTTCTGCGGCTGTGCCACCAAGCTCTGGGGCGTTTGGACCCTCTTGAACTCCATTGCCGAGTCCTTCCCTCGCCACAGTGCCAAGGGTGCGGAGACCTCTCCCGACGGAGCTGACGTGGAGATCCAGCCCGAGGGTGCCCCCGCCATCTTTATCTACAAGACCATCGCCGATCCTTTTGTCGGCAAGATGAGCTTCTTCAAGGTCATGAACGGTACCGTGAAGGGAGACCTCTCTCTGAAGAATGCCCGCACGGGTGATACGGAAAAGCTGGGCAAGATCTACACCGTCAAGGGCAAGACTCAGACCGAGGTGCCCGAGCTTGCCTGCGGTGATATCGGTATGGTGGCAAAGCTTTCCGCCTCCACCGGTGACACCCTGTCCTGGACGGGCGATGCCGCCTACAAGGGCAGTGAGTATCCCTTGCCCTTCTACGTAAAATCCCTTTCTCCCAAGGCGAAGGGAGACGAGGACAAGATCTCCTCTGCCGTTACCAGACTTCTGGATGAGGATATGACCTTGAAATACGAGGTCAACCGCGAAACGGGCCAGATGCTTCTGTCGGGTCTGGGCGGCACCCATTTGGAGAACACCCTCGCTAAGATGAAGACCCGCTACGGCGTGGAGGTAGTGCTGGGAGAAAAGAAGATCGCCTACCGCGAGACTATTCGTAAGTCCTGCAAGGTAGAAGGCAAGCACAAGAAGCAGTCCGGCGGTCACGGTCAGTACGGTCACGTGAAGATCGAGTTCTCTCCCGGAGAGGGCGAGGGACTGACCTTTACCGAATCCATCTTCGGCGGAAGCGTTCCCAAGAACTTCCATCCCGCCGTTGAAAAGGGACTGCAGGAATGCATGTCTAAGGGCGTTCTGGCGGGTTTCCCCGTGGTTGGCCTTGCCGCCAATCTCTACGACGGCTCCTATCACGACGTGGACTCCTCCGAAATGGCCTTTAAGACGGCCGCAGGCATTGCCTTCCGTGACGGTCTGCCCCAGTGCGCTCCCGTGATTCTGGAGCCCGTGGGTAAGCTGCGCGTGTTCATTCCCGATTCCCAGATGGGTGACGTCATCGGCGACCTCAATAAGCGTCGCGGCAAGATCATGGGTATGGATCAGGATGAAAAGAAGCGCGGCTGGAGTATCGTAGATGCCGAGGTTCCCGAGGCTGAAATGGCTGACTACGTTCACGCCCTTCGCGCCATCAGTCAGGGCAGAGCAAGCTTTACCTACTATTTCGATCATTATGAGGAATGCCCTTCAGGCGTTGCCGAAAAGATCATTGCCGAGGCAGCCAAAGCATAAGACCGATTTGCCCGGGAGACCGCAAGGTCTCTTGGGCATTTTTTTACTTTCTCCGTTTTTTGAGAAAAAACTTGCAAGATAGACTTCTTTGAGTTATAATGAAGGGTAAAGTATCAAGTGAGGGGATGAAAAGCATGGATCGGAATACCGGAAATTGCGAGGATTGCCTCTATTTTGACGTGGACGAGGAAACAGACGAGGAGATTTGCACCATGGAGCTGGACGAGGACGAGATGGAGCGCCTTGTGGCGGGCCGCTATCCCACCTGCCCCTACTTCCGTTTCTACGACGAATACAAATTGGTACAAAAGCAGAATTAGAGAGGAAATAAAATGCGAATCGTTATTAAGGTAGGTACGTCTACCCTGGCTCACGCTACGGGCAGACTGAATATCCGCCGTGTGGAGGAGATGTGTAAGGTCATCTCCGATCTGAAAAACTGCGGTCACGAGGTGATCCTCGTGTCCTCCGGCGCCATCGGCATGGGCGTGGGTAAGCTGAATTTGGGCAGTCGCCCCGAGGATATTCCCACCAAGCAGGCCGCCGCCGCTGTGGGGCAGTGCGAGCTGATGTACACCTACGATAAGCTCTTCTCCGAATATCACCACACCGTCGCGCAGATCCTTTTGACCGGCTACGACGTGCGCGGAGAGGAGAGCCATGCTCACTTTTGCAATACGCTCTCCCGTCTTCTGGAGCTGGGTGCCCTTCCCATCATCAACGAAAACGATACCGTTGCCACCGAAGAGATCGTCATCGGTGATAACGACTCTTTGGCCGCCATCGTGGCCGTGTCTGCGGGGGCGGATCTCTTGATCCTTCTGTCCGATATCGACGGTCTCTTTACCGCTGATCCCCATTCCTCGGCCGATGCTACTCTCATTCCGGAGGTGCGTGTGATCGATCAGTCCGTCCTTTCATTGGGCGGCGGTCATGGCTCTGCCCTGGGGACGGGCGGCATGGCAACTAAGCTTCACGCCGCAGAAATGGCTACCGCCGCAGGCTGTGATATGGTCATTGCCAACGGGAAGGATCCCGACGTTCTGTACGACATTGTGGCAGGAAAAAAGGTAGGCACTCGCTTTCTTGCGAAAGGAAACTTAAAATGAAAGAAACAAGCACCATCTTGAGAGAAGCCAAGGAAGCCTCTTTGGTGATCAATCTTCTCTCCGATGAGGAGAAAAATCGCGCCCTTGCCGCCATGGCGGAGGAGCTTTTGAAGGCGGAAGGGGAGATCCTTTCCGAAAACGAAAAGGATCTGAAGGCGGCCAAGGACAGTGTTTCCGCCGTCATGCTGGACAGACTCCGTCTGACCTCCGCCCGCATCGCAGGGATGGCCGACGGCATCCGCCAGCTCATCGCCCTGCCCGATCCCGCAGGAAGGATCCTGTCCGAAACGACTCGTCCCAACGGCCTTGTGATCCGCAAGGTCTCCCGTCCGCTGGGTGTGGTGGGCATCATTTACGAATCCCGTCCCAACGTGACAAGCGACGCTGCTGCCCTTGCCTTGAAGAGCGGTAACGCCTGTGTGCTCCGCGGCGGTAAGGAGGCCTATCGCTCAAGCTCTGCCATCGTGCAGGCCATGCAGCACGGTCTTGCCCGTCTCGGTCTGCCTGAGGCCGCCGTTTCTCTGATTGAGGATACCACGAGGCAAAGTGCCAACGAAATGATGCGTGCCGAGGGTCTGATCGATATGCTGATCCCCCGCGGCGGTGCGGGCCTGATCCGCGCCTGCGTGGAAAATGCCACCGTTCCCTGTATTCATACGGGTACGGGCATCTGCCATGTTTACGTGGACGGTGCGGCCGACGTGGAAAAAGCACTGGCTATCGTGCACAATGCCAAGACCAGCCGTCCCTCTGTTTGCAACGCCTGCGAGGTGTGCCTCGTTTCCAAGGAGATCGCTCCCGTCTTTCTGCCCCGTTTGTATGAAAAGCTGGTAACGGAAAGGGAGGAGAATCCCGTCGCTCTGCGTCTTTGCCCCGAGGCGGGAAGGATCATTCCCGGCGAACCTGCGGGCGAGGCGGATTTTGATACGGAATTTCTGGACTATATTCTGGCCGTGCGTGTGGTGGAGAACGTGAAGGAGGCCTGTCGTCACATCCGCGCCCATTCCACGGGTCATTCCGAAGCCATCGTTACCGAAAATAACGAGACCGCCGCTTACTTTACCTCCCATGTGGACAGTGCCGCCGTTTACGTGAACGCCTCCACCCGCTTTACCGATGGCGGCGAATTCGGCCTCGGCTGTGAAATGGGAATTTCCACCCAGAAGCTTCACGCCCGCGGCCCCATGGGTCTGGAGGAGCTTTGCACCTATCAATACATCGTTACCGGCAACGGTACGGTTCGTTAAGGAGTTTTTTATGAAGATCGGATTTATCGGCACCGGCAATATGGGTGCAGCACTGGCAAGAGCTGCCGCCCGCGCCGAAGGCGAAAAGAAATTTTATCTGGCAGATTTTGATGCCGCCAAGGCCGCCTCTCTTGCTGAAGAGCTGGGTGGCACCGTGGGGGATAACCTGACTCTTTGCCGCGAATGTGATTTCGTTTTCTTGGGCGTGAAGCCGCAGGTTCTGCCTCAGCTTTTGGCGGAGATCGCACCCGTCGCCCGTGAAAGAGAAGGGAAGATCACCTTTATCTCCATGGCTGCAGGGGTCAATACCGCCGCTATTCTTGCCACTTTGGGAGAGGGCGCCTCTCTCATCCGCATCATGCCCAATACCCCCGTTTTGGTGGGGGAGGGCGTCATCGTTTATCACGCCGTAAACGTTTCCGAGGAGAAGGAGGCTGCCTTCTGCGCTATGCTCTCCCGTGCAGGTCTCGTGGAAAGGCTGGAGGAGGGAAAGATCGATGCCGCCAGCGCGCTTCACGGTTGCGGCCCTGCCTTTGTGTATCTTTTCATTGAAGCATTGGCCGACGGCGGTGTGGATTGCGGTCTGCCCCGTGACAAGGCCCTTCGCTTCGCCGCCCAGACCGTTCGCGGTGCCGCCCAAATGGTGCTGGAAACCGGCCGTCACCCCGGCGAATTGAAGGATGCGGTGTGCAGTCCCGGCGGTACCACCATTGAGGGTGTTCGCGCTCTGGAGGAGGCGGGCTTCCGCGGCGCCGCCATGGATGCGGTGCTGGCCGCCTACGAAAAGACCTTGGCGCTGGGAAAATAAAAAACTGCAATAAAAAATGCTTTGGCACATTGCCAAAGCATTTTTTGTTTCGTTATTCGTCGTAGCCGCGGTACTTGCTGTCAATGCCGAAATAATCCTCCATGGTGATCCAGTCACCGTTGTTATAGAGCTTTTCGGCCAGCTCCTTGCCTACGTAGCGGAAATGCCAGGATTCGTAAATGTAACCCGTCTCGTCGGTCTTTCCCTCGGGATAGCGGAGAATGAAGCCGTATTCGTGGGCGTGCTCGGAAAGCCAAGCCAGCGCCGCCGCAAATTTCGGCTCCTTTGCCTCCTCGGAATCGCTGGTAAGAACGTCCATGGCAAGTCCCGATTGGTGTTCGGAATGGCCGGGCCTTGCGGAATAGGTCAGGGCTTCCTGCAGTCCGTCACGGGCTACGTAGCCGTTAAAAATGTAGTTCTGATCGTTCCAGTTGCGGGATGCGCTTTTGATGGTGACGGTGTGGCCGGCCTTTGCGGCCGCCTGTTGCATGGCACGGAAGGCGGTCATGGTGTTCTCATCCACGGAACGGGTGGTGTTGTAGTCCTTGGGAAGGGAATAGCTTTTGTTGGCGATAAGGTAGCCGTCCACCTTGGCAATGCCGTCCTCAATGACCAGCTCAAAGCCCTTGGAGGTCTTGTAAACGCCGTCTACCATTTTGCCGTTCTCGTCAAAGGGCGTTGCCATCACCGTCAGGGTGAAGGGGAAGGTAGCTGTATTACCTGCGCTGTCTGCGGTAAAGTAGCTGAGCTTGTATTCCCCCGCCTTTTTGAGATCGTATTCACCCTGTACGGACACAGCCAGCCGCTCGCCGCTGTTATCCGTGGCGGTGATCCCCTCCAGAAGATCGAGGGTCTCGCCCACCGTCAGGCTCAGATCCTTACCTCCTGCAATGACGGGAGGTACGTTGTCGTAAAATTCCAGCGTCAGGGTCTCCTCCACCACCTTGCCCAGGCGGGTCTTGATGCGGAAGGTCACCACTCTTGTACTTGCCTTCACCGATTCAAAGGTCTCCTCCTCGTTGAGAAGCTGACCGTATTTTACTTCTTTGACAAGACTGGTGAGAGACACCTTTTCTCCTACGGGGAAGCGGGTGTGATCCGTCAGTACCACCACGGGCTTCTGAAGAAGGAAGAGGGCCGCTGCGACGATGATCGCAAGAATCAAAATCCCCAGAATGACGGTGGCAGGATGAACTCTGCGTCTGCTTTTCGTTTTTCTTTTCGTCATTTGTTCATGTATCTCCAGCCATCTCGGCACATATCTTCAATGCCGTATTTTGCTTTCCAGCCGAGGAGCTTTTCTGCCTTTTCCGTGTCGGCGTAGCAGCTGGCGATGTCGCCTGCTCTGCGGGGAGCGATCTTATAGTTGACCTTCACGCCGCTCTCCTTCTCAAAGGCGCGGACCAGCTCCAGCACGCTGGTACCGCGGGAGGTACCGAGGTTCACCGTTTCTACACCCTTGTGTGCGGCGGCAAAATCAAGCGCCTTCAGGTGGCCCAGTGCCAGATCCACCACGTGGATATAGTCTCTTACGCCCGTTCCGTCCGGGGTGTCGTAATCGTTACCGAAGACGGAGAGGCAGGGGAGCATGCCTACGGCCACTCTGGCAATATAGGGGAAAAGGTTGTTGGGAATACCGCTGGGATTCTCGCCGATCAGCCCGGAGGGATGCGCACCGATGGGATTGAAGTAGCGAAGCAGCACCACGCTCCATTCGGGGTCGGATACGGTCAGATCGGAAAGGATCTGCTCCAGCATCAGCTTGGTACGGCCGTAGGGGTTCGTGGCGCTTGTGGGCATATCCTCCTTGAAGGGGACGGTGTTATTCATACCGTACACCGTAGCACTGGAGGAGAAGACCATGGTCTTGCATCCCGCCTCGCGCATGACGTCGCAAAGGATCAGGGTGCCGGTGATGTTGTTGTGATAGTATTCCAGAGGGATCTGTACGCTTTCGCCCACAGCCTTGAGTCCCGCAAAGTGGATCACAGCTTCGATCTTATGCTCGGAAAAAACGGAACGAAGCGCTTCCTTATCACGGATGTCCGCCTTGTAAAAGATGGGACGGGTGCCGCTGATGGTGCAAATATCGTCCAGCACGGTCTCGGAGGAGTTGGAAAGGTTATCAACGATGACTACCTCGTGTCCCGTCTTTTGTAATTCAACAACGGTGTGGGAACCGATAAAGCCCGTGCCGCCGGTAACTAAGATTTTCATTAATTGCTCCTTTCTCAGTTGTGAAACAGTTTTTTGGTCTGATATTCGGGATCGCAGGTCAGGTTCATGCCCAGTTTACGGAAGGTGCCCGCATCTACCTCGGTGAGGATCACCGTGGAATGGACTTCGCACCCGCGCAGCTGAGGAAGCTGTTCGATTGCCTTCTTGGCGTTTTCGTCGTGCACCGCCGCAATGGACAGAGCAATGAGGATCTCGTTGGTGTGAAGTCTGGGATTGTGGTTGCCCAGATTTTTGATCTTCAATTCCTGTACGGGCTCAATGACCTCGGGGGAGATCAGATCCGTCTCCTTGTCGATGCCGGCCAGCGCCTTCAGTGCGTTGAGCAGAAGTGCGGAGGAGGCCCCCAGCAAGTTGGAGGTCTTTCCTACCACCACCCGACCGTCTGCCAGAAGCAGGCTGGCGGCGGGCTGTCCCGTTTCTTCTTTTTTGTCTCTTGCCACCTGGGCAAAGCCGCGATCTTCGGGGGAAATGCCCGCTTGCGTCATGAGGAGCTTTAATTTTGAAATAGCCGCGTCGACGGAAAGTCCCTTGCGTTTATCACACAGTGCCGTATAGAAGCGGCGGATGATCTCCCGCTTGGAGGCGGTGCGGCAGGCCTCGTCGCTTATAATGCAGTGACCCACCATATTTACGCCCATATCCGTGGGGGATTGGTAGGGGGAGGAGCCGTAGATCTTTTCAAACATAGCCCGTACCACGGGGAAGATCTCTACGTCGCGGTTATAGTTGACTGCGGTCTCTCCGTAGGCCTCCAGATGAAAGGGGTCCAGCATATTCACGTCGTTCAGGTCGGCGGTAGCCGCCTCGTACGCCAGATTGACAGGGTGATTGAGGGGCAGGTTCCACACGGGGAAGGTCTCAAATTTTGCATATCCCGCCTTCACGCCGTTTTTGTTTTCATGATAGAGCTGGGAAAGGCAAACGGCCATTTTCCCGCTGCCGGGACCGGGGGCTGTGACTACCACCAGACTTCGTTCGGTCTCGATGTATTCGTTCTTGCCGTAGCCCTCGTCGCTGACGATCTTCTGAATATCGTCGGGGTAGCCCTCAATGGTGTAGTGGCGGTAAACGGGAATGCCGAGGCGCTCCAGCTTTTCCTGAAATTTTATGGCAGAGCCCTGAGAATTGAAGCGGGTCAGCACCACGCTTCCCACCAAAAGGCCACAGCCTCGGAAGGCATCGATGAGGCGGAGGGTATCCTGATCGTAGGTGATGCCAAGATCGCCTCTGACCTTGTTTTTCTCAATGTCGTAGGCGTTGACCACCAGAACGATCTCAGCCTCGTCCTTCAGCTGCATGAGCATGCGGATCTTACTGTCAGGCTGAAAGCCCGGCAGTACGCGGGATGCGTGAAAATCGTCGAAAAGCTTTCCGCCGAATTCCAGATACAATTTGCCGCCGAACTGTCCGATCCTCTCCTTGATATGGCGGGACTGCAGGTGCAGATAGCGGTCGTTGTCAAAGCCGTTATTTAAGATGCTCATAATGAGGCTCCTGTCCTTTTTCCATAATTACATTTCATTATAGTATAAATTTTTCTTCATTTCAACAGGAAAAACAAAAAAAGAAAGGATTTTTTTGTCCTTTCTTTTCTCTTTTTTGTCCTTTTACAGACCCACGCCGTCCAAGGTCTCCCTCAGCACGCGTGCACTGTTTTGCACTGCCTTCAATTCGTCGTCCAACAGAGGCGGATCCAGCTCCCGAACGATACCGCCGGGACCCAGCACGCAGGGCAGGGAAAGACATACGTCCTCCTTGATGCCGTAGCGGCTGTGGGCCAGGCTGGATACGGTCAGCACGGCGTCGCTTCCCGAAAAAACGGAACGGGCAATGGTGACGACGCAGGTGGCAACGGCATAAAAGGTGGCACCCTTTCTTTTGATGATCTCGCCGCCCGCCTCTCTTACGTCCCGTTCGATCCCGCGCAGAAATACCTCCGTCTGCTCGTCGGTATAGTGGTGGATGGAGCGGCAATACTGCCGAAAATCCATACCGATGACGCTGGTGACGCTCCAGGGGAAGGTGGAGGAATCGCCGTGTTCTCCAAATACGTAGGCGTGAATATTCTTCGGGCTGACGGAAAGGCGTTGGGATACCAGCGCGCGCAGGCGGGAGGTATCGATCATGGTGCCGCTACCGATGATCTGCCCCGCAGGCAGACCCGAATAGCGCATAAAGGCGTATGTGAGCACGTCCACGGGATTGCTGACGATCACGTATACTGCGTTGGGGCAGTAGGAGGCAATGCGAGGCGCGATGTCGCGCATGATGGCCGTGTTGACGGCGGCCAGCTCCAGGCGGCTCTGACCGGGCTTTCTGCCCACACCGGAGGTGACGATCACCAGATCCGAGCCTGCCGCATCGGAATAATCGCCCGCATAGATCTTCAGCGGGGAGGAGAAGGGGGCACCGTGGATGATATCCATCGCCTCGCCCTCCGCCTTGGCACGGTTGACGTCAATGAGTACGATCTCGGAGGCAAGGCTGTGCTGTGTGAGTGCGTAGGCCACGGTGGCGCCCACGTTGCCCGCACCGAGAATGGTGATCTTTTTGCTCATGGCAGAACTCCTTTTTTGTTATCGCTTTGCTTATATTCTACCCCAAAGAAGTAAAAAATGCAACGGGCGGAGCGGTATTTTTTAGCCTTTCCGAACTTTCCTTCGGGCGCTTTTGACAAAAACGTGCAGGGCGGCGGTCTACAATGGTGTCGGAGGATATCATGAAAGAGATCTTATATCTTGACGTTTATTTTTTACTGAATGCCGCCGTGTGCTTCGTGAGCCTGCTTTGCGCCTCCCGCATACTGTCGGCGCCTTGTAAGATGTGGCGCTGCACCGTGGCGGCGGTGTACGGAGGCGGGGTGTCCTGCCTTGCCCTGCTCCTGGCTCCCCCCGTGCCTGCTGCCTTGCTCTTGGGGCTTGCCGCGCCCTTGCCGGCGGTGTTCTTTTGCTTTGGAGGAGGGAGCGGAAAGCTCTTTTTCCTGCTTTGCCTCTTCACTCTCGTCACGGGCATCGCTCTGGGCGGCCTTTGCGAGGTGGTGTTTTATTACGCCGCTTTCTTCGGAGAAGGGGAGAGGGTGAGCCTTGGCGTATTCTTGTTTCTTTTGTTTTTTGCCCTGGGTGCCTGGACCATGTGGGGCAGGGTACTGCGCAAAAGGCTGGATACTGCCGTGGTGAGCATGAGCGTATCCCTGGGGGAAAAGAGGGTGGATCTTTATGCTTTGGTGGACAGCGGCCTTTTTTTGCAGGATCCCGTCAGCGGCAGAAGCGTGGTGCTGGTGAAGGCGGCCTGTCTGGAGGAGCTTCTTTCCGCCTCGGATCTGTTGAGCCTGAGGGCGGGGCTGGTGCCTCGCGGCATGGTAAACGTGCCCATGACCACCGCAGCGGGAGAGGGAAGCCTTGCGGCCTTTTGCCCCGACGAGGCGGTGCTGTTTTCCGCCCGCTACCGAAAAAAGCATAAAAAGATCAGCGTACTGATAGCGGTGGATCTGACCCCGGGCGCCTTCGCGGGCTGCAGCGGGCTGGTGCCGCTGAGCGTACTGTAAAACGAAAGGAGAACGGGATGAAAGGGATCGTTTGCGGTCTTGACCGCTGGCTTCAAAGACTTAAGCGCTTTTTTGAGGAGCTGCGATGCCGCAGACTCTTCTACGAGATCTATTACGTCAACGGCTCCGAGGAGCTTCCGCCTCCCCTCGGCGCGGAGGAGGAGCGGCTTCTCATTGAAAAAATGGAGGCCGGGGAGGAGGTAGAGGCCTCCCGCAACAGTTTGGTGGAGCACAACCTTCGCCTGGTGGTGTATATTGCCAAAAAATTTGAAAATACGGGGGTCGGCATGGAGGACCTGGTGTCCATCGGTACCATCGGTCTCATCAAGGGGGTCACCAGCTTTCGCTCCGATAAAAATATCAAGCTTGCCACCTACGCCTCCAAATGTATCGAAAACGAGATCCTCATGTTTCTGCGCAAGGCTACCAAAAGCCGCATGGAGATCTCTATCGACGAGCCGTTGAACGTGGATTTCGATGGGAACGAACTGCTTTTGGGAGACGTTTTGGGCAGTGACGGCGAGGAGATCCATCGGGAACTGGAGCGGGAGGAGGACAGAAAGCTCCTCTACCGTGCCGTGGAAAAGCTGTCCCCGCGGGATCGTCGCATCATCGCTGCCCGCTTCGGCTTGTACGGCGGCAAGGAAATGACACAGAAGGAGGTGGCCGTGGCTCTCGGCATCTCCCAATCTTACATATCCCGTCTGGAAAAAAAGATCATTCACCGCCTGAAAAAGGAGATCTTGTCGGGAACCTGAAAAAACATCTTTCTTTTTTTTCGCTTTGTGCTATAATGGAAAAAAACGGAAGGAGAGACGAGATGAAGCCTTGGGATATGCTGATCCCCGATCTGATGTGCGATACCGTGCGGGACGTGCCCTTCGAGACCTTTTTCGATAAGGGTGCCCGTGCCGTGGTGTTCGATATCGACAACACCCTCGTTTCCTACGATACACCCCGTGCCGACGATGGGCTGATCGCCTTTCTCTGCGATCTATCAACGCGCGTTCCCGTGGCCCTTCTGTCCAATAACGACGAGGCGAGAGTTTCTCTCTTCAATACCGATTTCGGCTTCGTTGCCGTAAGCGAAGCGGGCAAGCCGGGAAAAAAGGCACTTCTTGCCGTTTCGGAGCGCCTGCAGGTGCCGTCGGAGCAGATCCTCTTCGTGGGAGACCAGCTTCTGACGGACGTGCTCTGTGCCCGCAGAGCAGGGGCCCTTGCCACCGTGACGGTGCGTCCCGTAAAGGAGAGGGAAAACCTCTTCTTCCGCTTCAAGCGCCTGCTGGAGCGCCCCTTCGTTGCCGTGTACCGAAGAAGAAAAAGAAAGGAAAAATAAATGGAACCGATCCAAAAGCTTTGCGAAAGCCTCGGAGCGGAGGAGTGCGCAGTGATTTGCTCCAACGTGTCCCGCCGCTTTCTTTCGGGAGTCCCCTCCTCGGCGGGCACCCTCCTGCTGACGTGTGAGAGCGGAACGCTGTATCTGGATTCCCGCTATTACGAAATGGCCTGTATCAAGAAGGAAAGGGGACTTCTGCCCGCCCTTCTTGCAGTGGAGCCCGCCGTGTTTTCCGAGGCCTTTGCGGCTCTGTGCCAATCGGGAAAATACAAGCGCGCCTATCTTGAGGATCAGCGCATGACCTATGCCGAGTGGCATGCCTTCGAAAAGAAATATCCCACTCTTGAGCTCTGTCCGCTGGAGAACAGGGTGGATGCTCTGCGCCTTGTGAAAAGTGCTGATGAGATCCGCCGTATCCGTGCTGCGCAGGCCTTGGCGGAGGAGGCGCTGACCGCCACCCTGCCTAAGATCGAGGCAGGTCGCACGGAGCTGTTCGTTGCCGCCGAGCTGGAGCATTACATGAAGCTCCACGGCGCCGAGGATGCCAGCTTCGGTACCATCTGCGTGGGCGGCAAGAAAAGCTCGCTTCCCCACGGCAGACCCGAGGATATCGTGCTGGAGAAGAATAGCTTTTTGACCATCGACTTTGGCTGTAAGCTGGAGGGCTATTGCTCCGATATGACCCGCACCTTCTGCATCGGCCGTGCCGATGAGGAGATGCGCCGCGTCTATGATACGGTGCTGACCGCCCAAAGGGCAGGTCTTGCCGCCGCCCGTGCGGGTGTAAAGGGATGTGAGGTGGATCACGCCGCCCGCCGTGTGATCGAACAGGCAGGCTATGGGGAATATTTCGGCCACAGCACGGGCCACGGCATCGGTCTCGAGGTCCACGAGGCGCCCTCCTTCTCTCCCCGCTACGAGGGGATCATCCCCGCAGGTGCCGTTCTTTCCGTGGAGCCCGGTATCTATTTGCCCGGCCGATTCGGCGTGCGCATCGAGGATCTGGTGGTCATTACGGAGGACGGAGGCGAGAATTTGAACCGGTTTCCCAAAGATTTAATGGAATTGTGACCCTTTTTTTGAAAAGTATCTTGCCAAAAAAGGAAAAAGGTTGTATAATTGGCTTGTAATATGATTTTTTTGTTTAACGGAGGACATTATGGCAATTACAGCAGGCGATTTCAGAAACGGCGTAACCTTTGAAATGGATGGCGCGGCCATGCAGGTCATCGAGTTCCAGCACGTAAAGCCCGGTAAGGGTGCGGCATTCGTTCGTACCAAGCTGAGAAACGTGATCACCGGTTCCGTTGTTGAAAAGACCTTTAACCCCACCGAAAAGTTCACCCCCGCTTTCGTTGAGAGAAAGGATATGCAGTATTCCTACGACGACGGTGATCTGTACCACTTCATGGATACCGAGACCTGGGAAGAGGTTCTCGTCGGCCACGATCTGGTCGGTGACAACTTCAAGTTCGTGAAGGAGGAAATGATCTGCCGCGTGCTTTCCTTTAAGGGAAGCGTATTCGGCGTAGAGCCCCCCATGTTCGTAGAGCTTGCCGTTACTCAGACCGATCCCGGCTTCAAGGGTGACACCGCCACCGGTGCCAGCAAGCCGGCGACTCTCGAGACCGGCGCCCAGATCAAGGTTCCCCTGTTCGTTAACGAGGGCGACGTTTTGAAGATCGATACCCGCACCGGCGAGTATCTGGAAAGAGTATAAGGTGACGGATATGACCATCAACGAAAAGGTTGCCTATCTCAGAGGCCTTATGGAGGGTCTGGATTTCCAGACCGATACCAAGGAAGGCAAGATCATCAAGCTTATGGCCGATATTTTGGAGGATATGTCCGAGGAACTTCTGGAGACCCAGGACAGCGTGGACGATATCAACGAATATCTGGAAGCCATGGACGAGGATCTCACCACCGTAGAGGAAGCCCTCTTCGACGAGTATGACGATGAGGATGACGATTGTTGCTGTGATTGCGACGATTGCGACGATGATTGCGATTGCGAGGATTGCGGCTGTGATGAGGAGTGCTATCAGGTCACCTGCCCCCATTGCAAGAAGACCGTTTGCTTCGAGCTCGCACCGGAATCCAACGTTGTGGTCTGCCCCTGCTGCGGCGGCAATATTCCCTTAGAATAAAAAAGTAAGGTCCCCGACTTGGCTCGGGGACCTTTTTCATCATGAAAGGAAGTCCCATGAATCAAAAGGCTTTTGGCGATCTGCCCCAATCTGCGGTGGATCTCTTCGTGGCAGGCTATAACTGTGCCCAGGCCGTGTTCGGCGCCTTTGCTCCCGTGATCGGTATGGAAAGGGAAAAGGCCTTACGCCTGTCTTCTGCCTTCGGCGGTGGCTTTGGTCGCATGCGCGAGGTCTGCGGCGCCTTCAGCGGCGTGACGCTGGTGGTGGGTGAGTTGTTTGGCTACAGCGATCTGACCGAAGAAAATAAGGATCTGCTCTATCCTCGCGTACAGGAGCTGGGTCGCCGATTCCGCGAGAGATGCGGCTCTCTGGTCTGCCGCGAGCTCCTCGCCTTTAAGGCGGAGGAGGGCGGTCTTGCCTCTCCTCGTACAGCGGAATACTATAAGACCCGTCCCTGCGCCCGTCTTGTGGAGGCGGCCGCAGAGATCCTGGAGGAATACTTGAAGGAGGAGGGCGTGCTGTGAAAAAGAAACCCTTTTTAGCGCTGTTCCTCAGCTTTTTAAAAATCGGTGCCTTCACCTTCGGCGGCGGCTACGCCATGATCTCCATTATCGAAAATGAAATGGTGGAGAGAAAAAAGTGGCTTTCCCACGATGAAATGATGGACATTACCGTGGTGGCGGAATCCACTCCGGGTCCCTTGGCCATCAATACCGCCACCTTTGTGGGCTATAAGACTGCCGGTGTTCTCGGCGCTCTCCTTGCCACGGCGGGAACGGTTTTGCCGTCTCTGGTGATCATCTTTATCATTGCTACCTTTCTGGAAAATTTCCTTGCCATTCGCTGGGTAGCCAGTGCCTTTGAGGGTATTCGTGCCGCCGTGGCTTTTCTCATCCTGGCGGCAGGCATCAAGATGGTAAAGAAAATGAAAAAGGATCCCTTGTCTTGGGTTCTCTTTGCCATGGGACTGATCGTGATCTTCTTGGTCAATTTCGGTCTCATTACCTTCTCCTCCATCTATCTCATTCTCATTTCTGCCGTGGTGGGCCTTGTGGCCTTCGGCATCGGTAAAATGAAGAAGGGAGGTAAGAAGCAATGATCCTTCTCTTGAAGCTCTTCTGGGAATTTTTGAAGGTGGGACTTTTCACCTTCGGCGGCGGCTACGGCGCCATTCCCCTCATTCGCGACGCTCTCCTGCAAAATCCTTGGATGGGCGTGGACGATGCGAAGTTTACCTATATCGTCGGTGTGGCGGAATCCACCCCCGGCCCCATCATGATCAATACCGCCACCTACATCGGTACCACCGTGGCGGGTCCCGTAGGGGCGATCGTGGCAACTCTCGGTGCTATTACCCCCTCCGTTATTATTATTCTGCTCATCGCTTCCTTGCTGAAGCATTTTATGGAGAAGCAGGGTACCCGTGCCGTGCTGGACGCCATCAAGCCCTGCGTGGTGGGCATCATCCTTTCCACGGGTATTTATTTTCTCCTGTCGGGCCTCCTTCCCCGGATCAATTCCGTCTTCACGGAGGGCTTTACCGCAAGCCTGATCCCGCAGTGGCGTACCGTTCTGGTCTTTGCGTTGGTGGGACTTGCCCGCTGGCTTTGGAAGCTGATCCGTAAAAAGCCCATTTCTCCCGTTTTATCCATCGGCATCGCTGCCGCTTTGGGCATTGCGATCTACGGGGTGTAAAATGGAGCTGTCCTTGTTGCAGAAGGAGCTTATGGCAGCCCTTGCGGAAAAAGGGCTCCGTCGGGAGGATATCCTTTCCGTTATGCTGGTGCTCACCCGAGAGGAAAAGGTCCGTGCCATGCTGTCCTTCCTTTCCGAAAATACGGTGCTTACTGTCGATGAGATCTTTCGGAAGGCGGGCAGTCTCGCCTTTCCCCAAAATTAAAATCCGCAAAATGAAAAAACGGAGCAAAATTTTGCTCCGTTTTTTATATGCTCTTACAGCTCGATCTCGGCCAAGGTTGCCACGGGATCGTGCTTGGAATTGACGGTGATGCCGCCGCAGACCGTGTCAAAGCAGGAAACGATCAGCTTGCCGTTCCAGATGATGGGCTCGCCGGGCTGATCCAGCTCGCCGTTCAGTCCGTCCGTGTCCCCGTTTTGTGCCAGCTTCGTTACCGTGCCGTCGGGCAGGATCTTCACGATGGCGTTGACGCAGAAATCGGCAATGTACAGATTTCCGTCACCGTCCATGATCATACCGTCGGTGCTTTCGAGATTTTCGCGATCCTGTGCCCAAACGCCGCAGGACTTTACGGAAAGATCCTCGTTGAAGGTGACCTTATATACCGCGCCGTCACCGAAATTGCCCACCAGAAGATTGCCCTCACGGTCAAATTCGATGCCGTCTGCACCGTATTGATCGTCGGGGTTTTCCGTAACGAAGGTTACGAGCATGTTCTTGTCCTCCAAGGTGTTGGTCACGAGCACGTTCTCATCCTCCAAGCGGAAGCGATACACGCAGCTTACAAGCTTTCCCGAGGGATGCTTTACCTTGGGCAGGCTGCTTTGCGTTACGTAAATAAAGCCGTCGCGGATGCGCATGCCGTTGGGATGCTCCATGCCGTCGGCCACGACCGTGGTCTTCACGATCTCGTCCCCTTGCATTCTTACGCGCAGGATGCGCCCCTTTTCCAAAAGCTCGGGTCTGCCGGGCCAGCCCTGATTGTCACAGATGTACAGATCACCGTCGGGCCCGAAGGCAATGCCCATGGGGCTGGCAAGTCCCGTGTCCGCGCGGCAGGGAACGTCAAACCATTTGCGGATATTTTTGTCCTTGTCGATCTTCAAAATACAGCCGGGCTTTGTTTGATCGGCGTAGTTGGGGCAGGCGAGGATCAGATTGCCCTCAGGATCGATGGCCATGCCGTCGGGGGTGGAAACGTAATCGGGCAGGGCGGCGAATAATTTGGATTTTTTCATTTTCGTTCTCCTTATATGGTTTTAAATAGCTCCTCGGTGGCAAAATAGGCCTTGTCGAAAAGCGCTTTTCTGGATCGGTAATAGTCGTGCGATGCGGGATCGGGTGCGTTTTCCTCCTGAATGCGGATGAATTTGTCAATGACGCCGAAATCCGCAAAGGCGCCTACGCCCACGCCCGCCGTAATGGCCGCGCCCATGGAGGTGGCTTCCTCCAGATAGTTGGGCACCAATACGGGAATGCCGAATACGTCGCAGAGAATTTTTTGCCAGATGCGGTTTCTGGCACCGCCCCCGATGAGGATCAGGCGGGAAATATCCGCACCGCTGTCACGGAAGATCTTGAGGATGATGTCCAAATTCAGACCTACGCCTTCCATGACCGCGCGGAGCATGTCGCCGCGACTGTGACCCATGGTAAGCCCGAGAAAGGCGCCCTTTGCCTTATCGTTCCAGCGGGGACTGCGCTCTCCCATCAGATACGGCAGGAAGAAAAGTCCCTTGGCACCCATGGGGGAGGCGGCCACCTCCTCGGCTACGCTTCGGTAAATGGCATCTTTGGAGGGGGCTTCGTTTCCTGCGGGCGTGCCGTAAAGGGTATCCACCGCCCAGCTCAGGGAGCCGCCGCCCGTTTGCATGGTGCCGCAGGGCATGATGTAGCCGGGTACGATATGGGCGAAGTTGAAAACGGACATGTCCTTGTCGCAAACGGGAGTCTTCGAGGCAAAGGAGATCCAGGAGGAGGTGCCGAGACAACAGTTGGCAACACCCTCCTTGACGATACCCGTGCCTACCGCCGCACAGCAGCCGTCACCGCCACCGCATACGACAGGGGTGCCTTCGCAAAGCCCTGTGAGCGCGGCCGCCTCTTTGGTGATGCCCCCCGCCACGGCCACGGAGGAAAGAAGCTGAGGCAGCTTTTCCTTATCAAGGCCGCTGACGGAGAGGATCTCCTCCGACCAGTCCAGCGTATTCAGATCCAAAAGGCAGGTGGAGGAGGCGTCTGAGGGCTCCGTGACGAATTTGCCCGTCAGACGGTAAATGATGTAGTCCTTGGCATTGAGCATCTTGTAGGTCTTTTCATAAACCTCGGGGAGATTGTCGCGGATCCACATCAGCTTTGTAATGCTGTCGGAGGCGCTGATGCGATGCCCTGTGATGGCGTAATAACGCTCGGCGGAGATCCGCTCCCGCAGAAGTGCGGCTTGACGGGTGGAGCGCATATCCGCCCAGATGAGGGCGTTGTGAAGGGGCACGCCCTCCCGATCGACACAAAGACAGCCCATCATCTGACCGCTGAAGGAAACGGCGATCACGTCCTCCCTTCGGATCTCGGCCGTTAAGCGACGGCTCGTTTCACAGACCGCCTTCCACCAATCGTCGGCATTCTGCTCCGCTTCGCCGTTTTCGCCCGTCATCAGGCCGTAGGAATAGACCGTGCTTTTGATCAAACGTCCGTCGGTGTCAAACAGGGTGGCCTTGTTTCCGCTGGTGCCCAGATCGTGGGCCAATACGTACTGACTCATGGCGACCTCTTAAAACTTAATGACCATTTTCATGGTGGGAACCTTATTTTTGATGTTGTCGAAGGCCTTATCGATCTCTTCGAAATCGTAAACGTGGGAAATGAAGTACTTGGGATCCAAAACGCCTTGACGGATCCATTCGATCACCTGATCGTGGGCCTCGCTCTCCGCCTTCTTGGAGGGGAACTGATGAAAATGCAGCGTCCAGTTGTAGGGACAGCGGCTCCAATCCACCGTCTCCGTCATGTTGGAGGAAATGCCGTAAACGCAGATCTTGGCATCGGGCTTGATGATGTCAAGGGATGTGTTGATAAAGCTGGTCACACCCACTGCATCCAGCGAGAAATCCACGCCGTCGGGGCAGATGGCTCTGACCGCCTCCGCTACGTTCTCCTTGCGGTTATCCACCAAATAGTCGGCGCCCAACTCCTTTGCCATTCTCAGCTTTTTATCGTTTCTTCCGATGGCGATAACGGGGCCCATTCCCAAAAGCTTTGCAAACTGAATAAAGCTCAGGCCTACGGGGCCCAGTCCCAGCACCACCAGGCTCTTGCCCGCCTCGAAACCGAAGCGGCGGGCGGTGCTGAGCACCTCGCGGAAGGTGATGATCATGGCGGAGCTGACGGGGTCGAAATCTGCAGGGAGCTTGCGCTGACCGTAGGAGAATTCCGCGGGCTCAATGCCGTCTCTCTCCTGAGCGAGCGCATCGGTGACGATGTTGTATTCGGAATAGGTACCCCAGCCGCTGGTGTATCCTTCGGGCACGTCCGACCAATAGGGCATCAGCACCAGATCGCCGATCTCAAAGGTTGTCACGCGGCTGCCCTTGGCAACCACCCGTCCTACCCCCTCGTGTCCCAGTACTACGGGATAGGTGTCGATCCCCTTGAATTCACCGTGAATGATCTTGGTGTCCGTTCCGTTGCACACGCCGCAGCTTTCGATCTTCACCAAAGCGTCGTAATCGCCGTAAACGGGCATGGGCATATCCTCTACGATCTTGCAGGTCTTGTCTTTCTGTACTACGTAACTTTTCATTTGGGGTAACTCCTTAAAAATTGTTTTTATATTCTTCTGCAATGGCAGGGCAACAGCTGCAACCGATGCGGTCTGCGCCGGCTTCGATCATGGAAAGGCAGGTCTTCAGATCTCTGATGCCGCCCGCCGCCTTGACGCGAATGGCGGGATCGGCGTGCTTGCGCATCAGGGCAACGTCCTCCACGGTAGCAGACGAGGGACCGAAGCCCGTAGAGGTCTTGATAAAGTCGGGTCTGACAGCGTTAGCGATCTCACACAGCGCGATCTTTTCTTCATCTGTCAGATAGCAGTTCTCAAAGATCACCTTGGATACTACGCCCTTTTGGCGGCAGAGTCCGACGATCTGCTCCATCTCGTCGCGGATATAAGCGACGTCTCCCTCCTTGATCTTGCCGATATGGATCACGTAATCGATCTCCTGGGCGCCGTTTGCGATGGCCTCCTCGGCCTCCCTCAGCTTGCAGGCGATGGAGGTGATGCCCAAGGGGAATCCCACGGCGGCATCGGGGCGTACGTCACTTCCCGCAAGAAAGGCGGCGCAATCCGGAATCATGGCGGTATTTACCGCCACGGCGCAAAAGCCGTACCGCTTTGCCTCCTCGCAAACGGCCAAAAGGGCCTCGCGGGTGGTGGTTGCCTTTAAAATGGTGTGGTCAAAATACTTGAAAAATTCTTTTTCTTCCATGACAGTCTCCTTTAACGGTTCAGAGAACCGAGCCTTGTTGAGATTTCCTTTGCCGTGCGACAAACGGCGGGTAAGAGCTTATCGATGACAGCGGCGCTCTGCCCATGCGGGGTAAAGGCAGAACAGCCCACGGCGGCAATTACCTTGCCGCTGTAATCAAAAATGGGGGAGGCCACGCAGGAAATGCCGTTTCCGAATTCCTCGCGGTCGGTAGCAAAGCCCGCTTCCCGAATGCGGCAAAGCTCCTCGGATAGAGCCTCTTTCTCCACGATGGTGTTCACCGTTTTTCTTTCGTGCTCGCGGGAGAGGTATTCCTCTCGGAAGTCCTCCTCCGCAAAGGCTAAAAGCACCTTGCCGGGGGCGGAGCAGTAAAGCTCGTATCGACCTCCTACACTGCCTGCCACGCGCACGTTGCCCGCGCCGTCCAAATGCTGCAGGTACAGCACCGTGTCATCCTTTAAAATACCAAGATAGGTGCTTTCTCCCGTTTCCTCTCTCAGTTGATAAAGCAGGGGGAGGGAAACGCTGTTCAGTGTGGTACGGGCTACCGCCTTGGCGCTGAGGCAAAAGGGCAACAGCGTCAGTGCGTATTTCTGCTCGTTTCCGTAAACCCAGCCCTCTTTTTCCAGGGAGCCGAGAATGCGAAAGACCATGTTTTTGTTAATGCCTGTTCCGCGGCTGATCTCCGACAGCCCCAGTTCCCGTTCGCTGCAGGCCAGAAACGTCAGGATCTGAACGGCCGCCTCAGCAGCTGGCGCAAAGTTAGACATGCTTTTTCTCCTTTTTGTTATATATTTATTCCTCTGTTTTATATTTTACCTTCTTTCCCTTTCTTTGTCAATGAAAATTTATCCGAAAGAGGGAGCTTTTTGCTTTTCGAGCCAGCCCAAGAAACATCTTGACATTTTTTTAAAGCTTTGTTATACTGTTAGAAACCGTTGAACAAGAGAAGTACTCATTCAAACGTCTCTTTCAGAGAGCCGCCTGCGGTGGAACGGCGGCAGAGATGCGGATGGGGAATGGCCTTGTGAGGGCGACCCGAAATGCCTTTGGCACAGTAGGGAAGACGGGTACCTACCGTTATATGGGAGCGTGTATGTCAGTACACAGAGTGCGCCTTTCGGCGAATTTGGGTGGTACCGCGGAAATGTTTTTTCGCCCCGAACGATCTTGTTCGGGGCTTTTTGTTTGGAGGATAAAATGAACTGTATCTTGCTGAAGGAGCGATGGCGTCAAGCACTTTGAGCCAACTGTTTCCATCCATTCATTTTTTAATACAGAAAGAGGTAACGATATGAACCCATATAAGGATTTTGATAATTACTTGAAGGAATTTCCCACCAAGGACGGCTATTTCGGCGAATACGGCGGCTCCTTTCAGGCCGACGAATTAAAGCCCGCCTTCCGCGAGGCTACCGATGCCTACGAGGCCATCTGCCATTCCGCCCAGTTCATCAACGAGCTGCGCCGCATCCGCAAGGAGTTTCAGGGCAGACCCACCCCCGTCTATCACTGCGAGCGCCTGTCCAAGCTTTTCGGCAACTGCCAGATCTATCTCAAGCGCGAGGATCTGAACCACACCGGTGCCCATAAGCTGAACCACTGCATGGGCGAGGGCCTTCTTGCCAAGTACATGGGCAAAAAGAAGCTCATCGCCGAAACGGGTGCAGGTCAGCACGGCGTAGCCCTGGCCACCGCCGCCGCCTATTTTGGTCTGGAGTGCGATATTTATATGGGCGAGGTGGACATCGCCAAGCAGCATCCCAACGTGATCCGTATGAAGATGCTCGGTGCCAACGTGATCCCCGTGACCCACGGCCTCAAGACCCTCAAGGAGGCCGTTGACGCCGCTTTCGAGGCCTATCTGAAGGAATATGACCACGCCATCTATTGCATCGGCACCTGCGTGGGTCCCCATCCCTTCCCCATGATGGTGCGTGACTTCCAGTCTGTCATCGGTATTGAGGCAAGAGAGCAGTTTATTGCCATGACAGGGCTTCTGCCCGATGCCGTTTGTGCCTGCGTGGGCGGCGGCTCCAACTCTCTTGGTATGTTCACGCCCTTTCTGGCGGATCCCGTAGAGATCTACGGCGTGGAGCCTCTGGGCCGCGGCCCCGCCGTGGGCGATCACGCCGCTACCATGACCTACGGAACCAAGGGTATTCTCCACGGCTTTGAAAGCTACGTTCTGCAGGACGAAAAGGGCGAGCCCCTGCCCGTATATTCCATTGCCAGCGGTCTGGACTATCCCGGCGTCGGTCCCGAGCACGCCTATCTGAAGGATGCAGGCAGAACCAAGTACGAGACCGTTACCGATGAGGAAGCCATGGAGGCCTTCTTCCTTCTCTGCCGCTACGAGGGCATCATTCCCGCCATCGAATCCTCCCACGCGCTGGCCTATGCCATCAGGTATGCCAAGGAAAAGCAGTTCGGCTCCATCCTCGTGTGCCTCTCCGGCCGCGGTGATAAGGATATCGACTACGTCTTTGAGAACTACGGCACAGGCGAAAAATTCCTTGCAAAATACGAAAAGTAAATCCATGGCCCGAGAGAACAGTTCTCTCGGGCTCTTTTTTGAAAAATGTTAAGTTTTACGCAAAAAAACAAATGACTGTTGACAAGCTTGCCGCCCGTCCCTATAATGGAAATAGGGAAGGGATCTGACTTCGGCCTGCCCTTCCGTTTTTACTTTGGAAAGGAGAAAAGTAAGATGAAGAAACTGTTTTTATTGATTTTGAGCACGGTGATCCTTCTTTTGCTTTGCAGCTGCGCGGAGTCTGCGCCCGCTGTCTCCACCGAGGAAACGGCTACCGCTATGCAAACAGGGGATGAGCCCCTTGCCACCGAGGAGGAGACGCTCCCCGACCCCGATGACCCTAAAAACTATAGGGATCTTGTCAAAGAGACGAAGCAGTATAAGCTGTATTCCGGCTTTTCCTCCGGACTTGACGGCCATTGCTACCATATTTACGATCTGGATGGTAATATCATTGAAACCGGCATCCTCCACGGCCTTGTCGGGGAGCAGCATTTCACTTACATGGGCAATAACGTTTTGGCTTTAAGATCCCCGGGGGACTGTGCATACTACTCCGTTAAATATTATCATCTCGCAACAGGGGAGATCTCCTCCTCCTATCCGAATCCTATTGGTGTTTATGCCGGCATTGTGGCATATTTTGATGAGGAAAAGCTTGTTATTGAAGACGTTTTCTCCCCTGAGACGTATCGCCACGTGATCGAGGACGGACGTTTTACCCCCTCAACCGTGGAATCCGTCGGCGTGCCTCAGTATTACGATCGGGAACACCTTTCCGTTAGCTTCCGTGGCGATCAAAGCGAATTGCTCTGTGAGTTGATTTCCGTCCCGCCCCTGCCATCGAGCGATTCGGCGCCCGATGTGACGCGCTGATTTCTTTTTAAAACTGTTTTATGCTTGCACCCAAGTGCTTCACTGCGCTTGGGTGCCTTTTTGTTTGGAGCGCTTTCCGTGCCTGTCGGGAAGGCTGCCTTAAAATTATGAAGAAAAAATGAAGAAAAATGATAGAATTGTTGCTTTTTATTGAAAGCGGTGGTAAAATATCGAAAAGGGCAAAGGCCCTACCCAAAATCTTATTTATATCTATAGGAGAGAAAAATGGCTAAAAATCTTGTTTTCGACATCAAGGACAAGCCGCGCTTCGGCCAGCTTCTGGTATTTGCCATCCAGCAGCTTCTGGCTATTATGGCGGCTACCATCGCCGTTCCCGCCATCGTAGGCAACGGCATGTCCATCTCTGCCGCTCTGTTTGGCGCAGGTATCGGCACGCTGGTGTATCAGCTCTTTACCAAGTTCCGCAGTCCCGTGTTCCTCGGCTCCTCCTTCGCCTTTATCGGCTCCATGAGCGCCGCCTTTGCAGGTGCCGTCTCTATGAGTGCGGGCTACCTCGGCCTTTTGATCGGTGCCCTGTGTGCAGGACTCGTTTACGTGGTCATTGCCATTGTGGTAAAGCTGGTCGGTGTTGGCTGGATCAATAAGCTCATGCCCGCCGCCGTGATCGGACCCACGGTGGCTCTCATCGGTCTGTCTCTGGCAGGTGCCGCCGTGAAGGACGTGTTTTCCTACGGTCCTCAGAATGACAACGGTGCCTTCATTATGTCCGGCAATCTTTGGGTCTCTTTCATCTGTGCCATGGTAACTCTTCTGGTGGTGGTGCTTTGTTCTACCTACGGTGGAAAAATGGTCAAGCTCATCCCCTTCATCATCGGTGTGCTGGCAGGCTATGCCGTAGCGCTGGTGTTCACTCTGATCGGCACCTTCGCCGGTATCGATTCCTTGAAGATCGTCGACTTTGCCCCCTTTACTGCCCTGACCGCAGGCGGCGTTGGTCTGAAGACCTTCCTGGAGATTCCCGATTTTACCTTCATGGAAGCCATCAAGGGTGTGAAGGAGTTTGATCTTCAGTATCTGCTCACCGTCGTGGTGGCCTACGTGCCGGTTGCCTTCGTGGTCTTTGCCGAGCATATTGCCGATCACAAAAATCTTTCCTCTATTGTTGAGGAAGATCTTCTTGAAAACCCCGGTCTGCACCGCACCCTGCTGGGTGACGGTATCGGCTCCGTGGCAGGTGCCTTCTTCGGCGGCTGTCCCAATACCACCTACGGCGAATCCGTCGGATGTGTGGCCATCACCCGTAATGCCTCCGTTGCTACCATTACCGCCACTGCCATTCTTGCCATTCTCATTTCCTTCGTTTCTCCCTTCGTGGCCTTCCTGGATTCCATTCCCGGTTGCGTCATGGGCGGTGTCTGTATCACCCTGTACGGCTTCATCGCCGTTTCCGGCTTGAAAATGATCCGGAAGGTGGATCTGGAGGACAACGCCAACCTTTTTACCGTTTCCGTGATCCTCATCAGCGGTATCGGTGGCATGGCCATGGCCATCGGCAAGGTCACCATCACGGCTATTGCTACGGCCCTCATACTCGGCATCATCGTCAATATCCTTTTGAATAAGTTTAAGAAAAAAGAGAAATAAAAACCATGAAGCAATACGACAACGTTATTATTTTCGATCACCCCCTCATCCGTCATAAGATCGCCATTCTTCGCGATGAGCGCACCAGTATGAAGGAATTTCGCGAGTTGGTGGAGGAGATCACCACCCTCATGACCTACGAAAGCCTGAAGGACGGTATCCAGACCACCGAAATTCAGGTAAAGACCCCTTTGGAGACCTGTACCCAAACGGTGGTGGCAGATAATTCCGTGGTCATCGTTCCCATCCTCCGTGCCGGCCTCGGCATGGTCAACGGCGTTCACGTTCTGTTCCCCTCCGCCCGGGTGGGTCACATCGGTATGTACCGTAATGAGGAGACCCTCACTCCGGAGACCTACTATTGCAAGCTTCCCGTCGGTATCGAGGAGAAGGTAGTCCTTTTGGTGGATCCCATGCTGGCCACGGGCGGCAGTGCCTGCGACGCCATCGATCTTCTGAAAAAGCGTGGCTGCAAGCATATTAAATTCATGGCCATTATCGGTGCGCCCGAGGGCGTTTCCAAGGTGGCCGAGGCTCATCCCGATGTGAATATCTACGTTTCCACGTTGGATCGCGAGCTCAACGAGCACGGCTATATCTTGCCCGGTCTGGGCGATGCGGGGGACCGCCTCTTCGGAACAAAATAACGCGCAAAAGAAAAAAAGATCTCGGAAATCCGAGATCTTTTTTATTAAACCTTAGCAAAGAAATCCAGCATGGGTTGTATCCGGCCTGCCCAGTGGGCCCAGCTGTGTCCGCCTGCACTTTCCTCGTAAACGTGGGGGATGCCCTCCTCCGCCAAGACGCTGCTGAAGCGACGGCTGTAGTCCAGCATCTTATCCTCCGTGCCGCACCAAAGGTACAGCGCGGGGAAGGGAAGTTCGTTTTTCCTGTTCTCTCGTACCAAATGGAATAGGTCGTGGCGGGTGCCCTCCAGCTCCGTGGCGTCCTTCTGATGGGGATCGAAGATGGCGCGCCATTCATCGGGGAAGGCGGGTCTGCCCTTGCGGGTGATATCGAGAGCACCGGACAGGGAGGCGCAGGCACAATAGGCCTCGGGATAGGTCAGAGCCACCTTAACGGCACCGTATCCGCCCATGGAAATGCCGGCGATCAGGTTGTTTTCCCTTTTGTCGTCGCCCCGGCGAAAGGTGGAGCGAAACAGAGCGGGTAGCTCCTTTGCCACGTATTCGAAATAACGGGAGCCGTACCAGGTATCCGTGTACCAGCTCCTTTCTCCGTCGGGGATCACCACTGCGAGCCCTGCTTTCTCTGCTTGGTGCACAATGGAGGTACCGTAGAGAAAGGCGTTTCGGTCATCGGTAAGACCGGGCAAAAGATACAGCGTGCGCTGCGGTGAGATATCCTCTGCCTTCTTCTGCGGGATCAGCACCTTCACGCTTGCTTGCCGCCCTAAGGAATGGGAGAGAAAATTCAGTTCGGTTACGATCATTACGCTTCCTTTTCCTTATAATATAATTGGCAGTGGCAGAAGCCCTCAAAATCGGGGTCCGCCATTTGCTCTCTGAATTCCTTGCAAATGCATTTGGTCTCCTCCGTGCGGCTTCTGCGGCAGGGGCAATAGCCGCCGCTGGCCTTCAGCCCCTCGCGGATCATGGCTACCAGCTCTGCGTTTTCGTTCAATCGGATCTTGGCACTCATGCACCCAGCTCCTTCAGGATCAGCTCCAGTGCGTCTCTGGGATAAAGACCCGTCTTCTTTTTCACGATCTCGCCGTTCTTGAAAAAGATCAAAGTGGGAATGGCCTCGATGCCGTAGCGGTCGGCCAGCGCGGGACATTCGTCTACGTTTACCTTCAATACGGTCACGTTTTCCTTCTCGGCGTCCAGTGCCTCCAGTATGGGCGCGATCATGCGGCAGGGGCCGCACCAGCTTGCCCAAAAGTCCACGAGGGCAATGCCTTTCGTTTCCTGCAGGGTTGCGTCAAAATTTTTTTCATTTAGTTCAAGCATCGTTATTCCTCCGTTCATTTTAACTTCTTATTATTGGTATGGTAAGGCTCTTACCGTTATTATAACATAATTCCTGAAAAACACAAGAAAAGGGGTGAATTGTTTTGAATAAAAATGAGATTTGCGTGCAAAATGAAACAAAAACAAAGAAAAGGAAGTGGATCTTCATTTTGCTCATTATCTTGCTGGCCCTTTTTCTGACGTGGATAGGCATCAATGCCTACGCGCTTCTTACGGCTGAGGATGATATCTACGATCCGGAGGATACTCGTCTCTCGTCCTTTCCCGCCGATGCGATCTTGGTGCTGGGCGCAGGAGTACGTACCGACGGAAAGCCATCCATGATGCTGGAGGATCGCCTTCTTACAGCGCTGTCTCTTTATGAGGACGGCCTTTGCGGCACTGTCATCGTCAGCGGGGATCACGGCACTGAAGGCTACGATGAGGTCAACGTCATGAAGGACTACCTCGTAGCGCGCGGCATTCCCTCCGAAAGGATCTTTATGGATCACGCGGGCTTTTCCACCTACGATTCGTTGTACCGCGCTACCGAGATCTTCGGAGCAAACCGACTCATGATCGTCACGCAGGAATATCACGCGCCCCGTGCTCTCATGATCGCCCGCCATCTGGATATTGAAAGCGTGGCGGTGGCTGCCCCTATCTTTACCGAGGGCGTCACGGGCTACAGTCGTATGCCCTATTATCAGTTGCGGGAAAGCCTTGCCCGCTGTAAGGATCTTCTGTTTGCGCTTTTCCGTCCCGAGCCGGCCTATTTAGGCGATCCCATCTCTCTGGCAGGCAGCGGTGACGTGACAAACGATAGGGAAGAGCAAGCCGCTTTGTAAAAAATGCACAGTGAAAAAAGCCCGAAAGTCCCGCCTGTTTGTCGAAAAAGAAAAAATAGAAAAAATCTGAAAAAAACTCTTGACAAGGGAGGATGAATTTGGTAAACTGAAAATCCACCGCCGCGGAGACGCGGGTAGCCGGAGAGAGGGTACGAAAAAACTTCAGGAAAAGTTTTAAAAAGTACTTGACAAAGGGTACATGGTTGGATATAATAGATAGGCTGCCGTTTGGGCAGCAGC
>JAFQMA010000034.1 GCA_017414535.1 Clostridia bacterium
ATTATATCAAGATATTATGATATCAAAATGGGGGTGGTATTGTGAACAAAACGAATATCCCGACATACGAGAAAATAATGATCCCTCTGCGCTTGCCACCGGAGATTTATAGCCGAATGATGGACGAGGTACAAAAGAAGAAAAAGGACGAACGCGGTTATAGCGTCAATCAGTATTTGACCGATATACTGACAAAAGACTTGGAGGGAAAAGAAAATGGCTAAAAATGTGACATATAGAACAGAGGATGAGGTTCGCGATAGTGCCAAAATTATTCTCGGATTTGACAAATCAGAGCCGAAGGTAAAGCAAGGAACGGGGCAAATAACAACATTTAACCAATTAGGTTTCAAGGGTGTTATTGATAAGCCTGATGGATGGTATCTTCCGGATGATAACGGATCGCCTGCTATAATTTTGGAAACCAAATCTGAGTCCGAAGATATTTCTCTAAAAAAATGGGAAAAAGAAGTAGTCAAGAATTGCAAAATCGCATTAACAAAATATAAACACGTTGTTGGCATTTTATATAATGGAAATGATGTAAGGGTATTTCTCGATAACATCGAAGCGGAAACCACTGCTCCCACTCTACAAGATAAGTCGTATTACCTCTCTTTGTTCACTAAAAACACAATTGATAAGCAACAGATATATGCGCTTACAAAACGTATAAACGATTGCCTGCATATTGATTTTGGAATTAAAAACTTATATCATCGAATGATTTTTACGGCCTGTGCTTTAGTCGGTAAACGCTATGGCGCTTTGCTGGTCAAAGGAATGAACTTCACATTGATGAAGAATTCGATTTTGAGCACTCTTTCAAAATCTTTGGAAGAAAGTAGAAAACAAAACCTTAAACTTGATTTATTAATTGAGGTTTATTCTGAAATCAAAATGAACAACACCACCAATCAGGATGCCATTGATAACTTTATTGCTTGGATTTCGGAGATTTCCGATTGCGTAAATTCTGATTATTGGAATGGTGAAGATGTGATGGGTATCTTCTTTAATGAATTCAATCGCTATAAGAAGAAATCAGAGAGCGGACAAGTTTTCACTCCCGATCACATTACTTCTTTTATGTATCGTCTAATTGATGTCGATAAGGATGATAGAGTTTTGGATGCAGCTTGCGGCTCGGGTGCCTTTCTTGTAAAGGCGATGTGTAATATGATTAAAGAAGCAGGTGGCGTAAAAACTAAGAAAGCAACTACTATCAAAGACATTCAACTTTACGGAATTGAATTTGATCGTGAAATTTTTGCATTAGCATGTGCAAATATGCTAATACACAAAGATGGCAAAACAAATTTGGACCAGTTAGACAGTAGAACGCAAGAAGCTTGTGATTGGATAAAATCAAAAAACATTACGAAGGTGTTGATGAATCCTCCTTTTGAGTCTAAGTATGGATGTTTGACTATCGTTGACAATGTTTTAAAAAATGTGCCAAAAGGAACGGCTTGTGCTTTCATTTTGCCTGATAAAAAATTAGAAAAAGATAGCCGTGGTCCTAAACTTCTTAAGCATAGCACACTTAAAAAGATTATCAAGTTGCCAGAAAAAGTGTTTTCTGAAGGTGTGACTACATCTATCTTCATATTCCAAGCCGGTGTACCGCATGGAATAAAAGATATTTTTGCTTGCTATATCGAGGACGATGGTCTTGAAACTGTAAAAAATCAAGGCAGGCAAGATATACGCGACAGATGGCAAGCTATTGAGGACGAGTGGGTTGAGCTTATTCGCAAACAATCCGGGCATGATACAATTCAGTGGATAAAACCATCCGAACATCTAAGTTACCAAATGCCGGAAAAGGAATTTGAAATTTATGAAGAAGATTTTACCAAAACAATGATGGATTACTTGATGTTCCAACAGCAAATAGACGTTAAAGAGTTTAGTGAAAAACTTGTTACAAAGGTGATGTACAACAGCGCAGTTTCTTCTTCTGAAAACAATGTAATTATTACATTGGAAGGAGCATCCGAGGATGAATAAAATTGATATTTCGCAATGGAAACCATTTGCCATAGAAAAATTATTTATGGTTGTAAAAGGTACAAGATTGACAAAAGCAAATATGCGAGATGGTGAAATTCGATTCATTGGTGCAAGTGCGATCAATAATGGTGTTACTGCTCAAATTGCCAACAAGGAAAAATTACACCCTGCAAATACAATCACTATCACCTATAACGGTTCTGTTGGTGAAGCATTTTATCAAGACGAGGAGTTTTGGGCTTCAGATGATGTAAATGTTTTGTATCCGAAATTTGAAATGAATCAATATACGGCACTTTTCATCATACCGTTGCTGAAATCTGCAGGAAAAAAATATGCTTTCATCGACAAATGGAAGAAAGAAACAATGGAGAAGGATTCCATAATGTTGCCTGTTGATAAAACTGGCAACCCAGATTTCGCATATATGGAATCATATATGCGAAATCTGGAATCTGCAGTCAGTTCTTCGCTGACTGTGTTGCGTTCAGCAAAGAACTCAAAAATTTGCAATTTAGCAAATACTCCTAAATGGAATGTATTTACTGTTGGACAAATTTTTCCCAAAATTGTTAAACCACAAGTTTATCATACAAGAGAAGTTAAACAAGAGAATAACGGTATTCCATATGTGGTACGTAGCAAGTTTAATAATGGAATAAAATATTTAGTAGCTAAGCCAAACGGTACAATTAACCCTGCAAAAGTTATTTCTTTTGGTGCTGAAAATGCAACATTTTTCTATCAAGAAAAAGAATGGATCTCTGGCCGTGATATGTACTATATAGATACAACTCAAATAGATAAATATGCTTGTCTTTTTATTACAGCATGTTTGCAACCAATAGCCGTAAAATATACCTACAATTTTGGACTGTTTCCTGATTTGTTAAGGACGGAAAAAATAAAGTTGCCAGTCGATAAGAATGGCAATGTTGATTATTCGTATATGTCTGCGTATATGAAAGCAGTGGAAACAAGTTCTGAAACCAAAGTAAAGCAATTAAACTTTGCGTAAAAATGAGAGTTCGAATTCATACGCAAAAATATCTTTTTTGTAGCCCATAGACAAAACAAAAAGGCACTGCATAGCAGTGCCTTTTTTATTTTATTTGCAGAAGAGCACCTTACCTTGGGACATCCGTTGTCCCGACAAGGCGCTCTCGCCGCGTTTGGGATGCAGAAAGCGAGAAAAAGCCATGTTATGGCTTTTACGAAGCTTTTTGACCGCAGAAACCCGCTTTTGAACGACCGAATGGGAGGCACAAAAGCCCGGTTTCAAGGGGTGGCCGCAAGTGGGGGTGTCGCATTGAGCAAAGCAAAACAGCGTTTGCGAAAAGCATACATTTTCGGCGGTAAGTTTCTCAGCTTTCATAGTATGGAGCGACGATATAGCACACAAGTCCGGTTTTGCTTAACAGCTGTCCCGACCGAGCACTTACCTCATATTCACGCACCTGCACTTGATTGTTGCTGTTTCCATCAATGGTCTTAAGTAAAACCTTCCCGTTTTCCAGCGGTGTTATTTCCCATAAAATTGAGGTATGGCTTAAATTCTCGTCTGCTTTGTGCATCTTGCCGTCCCACGACCACAAAAGGAGATCTCCCTTTTTAGGCAGGTAGCTTCCGCCACCGAAGGTTGTTGCGTCCCAAGAGTAAAAGGCGGCAGAAGTATTTGCGGTAAAGGTCGTGGCGTTGGCTGCACGACTGTTGGCTATGATGGAGGAGGGAACATTGGCGTTGCGAATACACCAGCTTGCAAATTCAGAGCACCAAGCCGAGCCGTTACTTTCAAGGCTTCTTCCGTATTCCGTGCAGTCGCCTGAGCCGCTGACACTGCCCGCCAGTTCTTTTTCGCTGTTTCCTTCCTTATAACCGACCTGAGACAAAGCGATATTGATCATATCGTTGCGATAGTTTCCCGTGAGCTGAACGTTGCGCAGGGCGGTATAATACTCGCTTTTGGTATAAGCATCCGAGGGGGCACCGTGGATTTCCCATTCCACGGGCGTAGAACGAAAGGCACCGGTTTCCAGTTCGATCGGGTGCATGAGCTCCACGTCGCTCAGCTTGTAGCAATTTTGAAAGGCCCATTCACCGATGGAGGTTACGCCTTTGCCGATCACGGCGCGTTTAAGATCGCGGAAGCTCTGAAAGGCACGGTCGCCGATGCGGGTGATCCCGTCTTCTATCACCAAAGCGGTAACCGTCTCCTGATGCTTGATCCAAGGCTGATTTCTTGCACCCTTTTCATAATCGGGAACAGCCCCGCTGCCGGTAACGAACAGGGTCCCGCTGCTGTCCACCTTCCAGGAAACGGTTTCTGTCCAAGAGCCGCCGGCAATCAGAATCACTTCGGGGGTGCTTGCCGTTTCCCGCCCGGCTGCAGTAGTATTGCCATCCGCAGATTCGACGGAAGGATCATTCGAAATATTCTTTCCTATAATCCCTGCCACGGCACAAAAAATGACGAAAACAATAAAGATGGGCAACACTTTTTTCATTGAACGAGACAGTCCTTTCCAAAGTTTATCGGAAACTCTTTACACAACCATTATATCATCGGATGAAAATATTTTCAATACAGATGTTCTTTTGGCATTTGTTGCCCTTTCAAAAAATCGCCCGAATTTTGAAGCCCGTGCCGTTTTTTTGTTTTGCTTTTTTCGCAGAGAGGATGGTGTGGGGCGGCGGAAGCTTTGCAGGAGCGGGAAGAGTGAAAAAAAGATGCGTTTTTTGGTCAAAGGGCTTGCGTTTTTGGGAAAAATGTGTGATAATAGGGCATTAAGATTAGAAAAATTGACATTGGAGTGAAACTATGGAACAGAAAAGAAGCGGTTTCTCGGGCAAGCTGGGATTCGTTTTGGCGGCGGCAGGCTCTGCCGTAGGCTTGGGAAATATTTGGCGTTTCCCTTATTTGGCTGCACAGCATGGCGGCGGTCTTTTTATCTTGATCTATATTATTCTGGCCTTTACCTTCGGCTATGCGCTGATGGTGGGCGAGATCGCCATTGGCCGTAAGACGGGGCTCAGCGCCGTATCCGCATACGGCAGGCTGGACAAGCGATTTGGCTTTTTGGGAATTTTGGCATCCATCGTGCCTATGATCATTTTACCTTATTATTCCGTGATCGGCGGTTGGGTCACAAAGTACTTGGTGGATTTTGTCGCAGGAAAAAGCGCCGCGGTAGCTACAGACGGCTATTTTGAAGGCTTTATCGGCTCAAACGCTTCTCCCGTGCTGTTTTTTGCCATCTTTATCGGGCTGACGGCTCTGATCGTTATGCTGGGGGTGGAAAAGGGCATTGAAAAGGTCAGCAAGGTCATGATGCCCGTACTGGTTGTACTGACGGTGGCGATCGCCATTTATTCCGTATTTCTACCCGGTGCCTGGGAGGGCGTGAAGTATTACTTTACCCCCGATTTCTCCCACTTCTCCGTGAAAACGGTGCTGGCGGCCATGGGTCAGCTGTTCTATTCCATGAGCCTTGCCATGGGTATTATGATCACCTACGGCTCTTATATGAAGAAGGACGTGAGCATCGAATCCGCCGCCCGTCAGATCGGTCTGTTCGACACGGGCGTTGCCTTCTTTGCGGGACTCATGGTGGTGCCTGCGGTATTTGCCTTCTCCGGCGGAGATCCTGCCGCGCTGGGCAAGGGCCCCGGCCTGATGTTCGTTACTCTCCCCAAGGTGTTCGAGAGCATGCCCGCGGGACAGTTTGTCGGCATCGTATTCTTCGTTTTGGTACTGCTGGCGGCGCTGACCTCCTCCATCTCCCTGATGGAGACGGTGGTATCCATCTTTATGGATAAGTTCCGCTGGAAGAGGATCCCCACCTGTATCGGTGTACTGATCGGAAGTGTGGCTTTGGGTCTTGTGTCTATCTTCGGCTACGGTATTTGGGCTGAGGTGAAGGTCATCGGTATGCAGTTCCTGGATTTCTTCGATTTCATCAGCAACAGTGTGATCATGCCCATCGTTGCGCTGATCACCTGCATCTTCATCGGCTACGTGATCAAGACGAAGGCTGTGGAGGAGGAGGTGGAGCTGAGCGCTTCCTTCAAGACCCGCGGACTGTTCCGCGTGATGACCAAGTACATTGCTCCCATTTTCATTGTTTTGATCCTCGTTTCCTCTGTACTGGAAGCTTTCGGCATCTTCAAGTTTTGATTTTTAAAGAAAAAAGCACCGCAATGTTGCGGTGCTTTTTTTGTTTTGGGGGAGATTTTCCGAGAAAAGCCCTTTTCTTGGGAGGAGCTTTTTTACGGGTAACCCTTTTTAATGATGTCGGGCTTCGCCCTAATGAGAAATGATGTCGGCCTGCGGCCTAATGATATATTTTCCCTGGCGGAAAAATATGAAGGAAGCCTTTCCGAACTTCGGAAAGGCCTCTTTTTTTATAAAAATATAAAAAACGAAAAGTTTTTGGGAAAGGTTTTCTAAGAAAAAACTACTCCTCCATAGCGGGGATTGTCTCCCTTTTGAGGAAAAGAGCCAGGGAGAGGGCGAAAAGGGCAAGGTAGAGGGCCAGTGTGAAGAGGGGCAGAGGAGAGGCGGGGCTCGCCTCGGGAAAGGCGGGCAGGAGCGCGTGGGAGAGATCGGGCAGAAGGAGATAGAGGGTGCTGCTCTCCTCGGCAAGGAGGGGAAGCAGGGCGGAAAAGGCCGCACCCGCCACGAACAGAAGAAGGGCGAGGGCGGGAAAGATCAGGCGGCGCCCCGTTCGGCGGGCAAGTCCGTCCGCTGCCAAGGCCAGCGTCAGAGGGGGCAGGGCATCAAGCACAAGGCGCAGCAGCAGGGCGGGGGAAAAGGGCAGGGCGCCAAGGCTTGTAAGATAAGGGGCGAGGCTCTCGGGAGAGACGATGGCAAGGACCACGGTAAGGGTCAGAGCGGACAGGAGAAGATAGGCTATGGTGAAAAGCAGAAGGGAAACGAGCCTTACCGCAGGGGCGGCATCGGTGTTCTTGGCGCAGGCGATGAGCAAAAGGAAGAACAAGAGGGTGATAGCACAGCCTTCTCCGAAGGCAAGGGTCTCTGCATTGGCAGGAACGGGGGCAACGCGTTCTTTTTCCAGCAGGGTGGAGAGGGCCTCGGCCAGGGCGGTGAAGCGAGCGGTCTCCCTTTCCGTTAAGGGGGAGCCCTCCCGATAGGGACGGCAGAGGTCACGTCTCTCAGCAAGACTCAGCCGCACGAGGCGCACAAGGCGCAGGGCATAGCTTTCGCCGGGGGTGAGATCCTGCCCGTCGGCCGTCAAGATCAGGCGCAGGCGTGTCTCTTCATAGTCTCGCTCTGCCTCTTCGGGGGAGAGGGCGGGGTTTTGCTCCAAGGCGGAGCGGATGAGGGAAAGATACAGGTCGAGATCCTTCTCCCGCAGGACGCGGCGCAGGGTCTCGGCACGGGTGGGATCGCTTTCCGTTATAAGGTCGCAGGCCGCGTCAAAGAGATAGGGCGCGGTGAGGGCGGTCTGCTCCTCCAGGGCAAGGCGGTAGAGGGAGGCGCGGATCTGCTCCTCCTCGGTGAGGGCCTCCTTGGTCTCCAGCTGAGAAAGCTCCGTTGCCATGCGGTGCAATTCCGCCTCCTCGGTGGGAAGGGTAGCCTCGGCAGGGGTGGGGGTCAGAAGAAAGCCCGTGGCTACGGGGATGGCTAAAAGCAGGGCCAGAAGGATCGGCGAGGCGGGGTGAGAAAGAGCCCGCCGTAGGAGGGCGAGCCCCTCGGTCAGGGTGCGCTTCATTATTTCAGAACAAGGCTCACGGGGCAATGGTCACTGCCCAAGACGTGGCTGTGGATGGCGGCATCCTCGATGCGCTCCTCCAGATCGCGGCTGACCACGAAATAGTCGATGCGCCAGCCTACGTTCCTTTCGCGGGCGCGCATGCGGTAGCTCCACCAGGAATAGGCATCGGTACGGTCGGGGTAGAGATAGCGGAAGGAATCGGTAAAGCCCTCGGCCAGCAGGGCGGAGAAGGCACCGCGCTCCTCATCGGAGAAGCCGGGATTGCCCACGTTGGTCTTGGGGTTTTTCAAGTCGATCTCCCGATGGGCCACATTCAGGTCGCCGCAGAGGATGACGCCCTTTTTCTCATTGAGCTTTTTTAAATGATGTCGCAGGGCCTCCTCGTAGGCCAGACGGTAGGAAATACGCTTGAGACCGTCCTGCGCGTTGGGAGAATAGGAATTGACAAGATAAAAATCGGGGGTCTCCAGGGTGATGAGGCGACCCTCGTCCTGCCATGCCCCGTCTATGCCGTAGGTGACGGACAGGGGCTCGGTCTTGGAGAAGATCACCGTGCCGGAATAGCCCTTTTTCTCGGCACTGCACCAGAACTGGTGGTAGCCGTCGGTCTCCACGGCGGCCTGCTCCCGCTGCATTTTGCTTTCCTGCACGCAGAAGAAATCCGCATCCGTCAGGCGGAAATAATCCATAAAGCCCTTGCTAAGACAGGCGCGCAGGCCGTTTACGTTCCAAGAGATCAGTTTCATAATCAATCCTCCGTATTTTCTCCATTATACCGAGGCTGTGAAAAAAAGTCAAACCTGCGACGGGATGCGACAGGATTTTTTTTGCCGGGGGGCTATGCTCATTTTACCGACGAGAAAGGATTGGGACTATGAAACACCACATGGAAGAAGAAAAGGGCGTTCTCACTGTGCACATCACGGGGGACGTGGATCATCACAGCGCGGCACAGCTTCGACAGAGCATCGACGCCAGACTGACGGAAAGCGACACGGTACACACCCTGCGGCTGGCGCTGGGGGAGACGGATTTTATGGATTCCTCGGGGCTGGGGCTGATCCTGGGACGGCTTCGGCTTGCACGGGAGAGGGGCGTGCGCTTGGTTCTGGCTCAGCCCACTCCTGCCATCAGGAAGATCCTGCGCTTGGCGGGAGTGGAAAAGGATATTGAAACGGAGGGTGAGGCGGTATGAGAGAGATCAGAAACGCGGCGCGGGTGAAATTCTGCGCCATCAGCGAAAACGAGGCCTTTGCCCGCGTGGTGACGGCAGGCTTTTTAATGAAGATGAACGTGACGGCGGAGGAGCTGGCAGACCTGAAGACCATGGTCAGCGAGGCGGTGACCAACGCCATCGTTCACGGCTACCGCGGGCGGGACGGAGCAAAATGCATCGTTACGCTGGAATTAAAGTATTATTCCGACGGGCTTTTGCAGGTGACCGTGGCCGATCGCGGCTGCGGTATCCCCGACGTTGAGGCGGCCATGACGCCCTTTTTTACCACCGATAAGGAGGGAGAGCGGAGCGGCATGGGCCTGCCCATCATGCAGGCCTTTTCCGACAGCCTGCGCATTGCCACCTCCCCCCGCGGTACGCGGGTGGTCATGAAGAAAAAGCTTTCGTGACGAAGCACATCTGTGATACGGACACCCTGCGGCGCGCCGCCCTCGGTGAGGAATGGGCAAGGCAGGCAGTGGTGGAGACGAATCTGGGCCTTGTGAAGAGTGTTGCCCGCCGCTTTCTGGGACGCGGGGTGGAATGGGAGGATCTGGTGCAGATCGGCACCGTTGGGATGCTCCGCGCCATCGCGGGCTTCGACCCTGACAGAGCCTGCCGCTTCACCACCTACGCCGTTCCTATGATCGCAGGGGAGATCAAGCGCTTTCTGCGAGACGACGGCCCCGTGAAGATCAGCCGCGAGATCAAGGAGAACGGTATGCGTATTTTTCGCTTTGTGGGGGAATACGAGCGAAAAACGGGGCTTTCTCCCACGGTAGATCAGATCGCACGGGAGACGGCGCTGTCGGAGGAAAAGGTCGCCGTGGCATTGGCGGCGGCAAGACCCATTCTGTCTCTGCAGGCGGAGGACGAGGAAACGGGCTTCTCTCCCGAGGATCTGGTGGGGGAGGACAGCATGGAGGGCGCGGTGGAGCGGCTCTGCCTGCGGGAGGTGGTAGCAAAGCTTCCCGATTGGGATCGCAGACTGATCCTTTGTCGCTATTTTAAAAACCTGACCCAACAGCAGACCGCCCGCCTTCTGGGGGTAACGCAGGTGAAGGTGAGCCGTGAGGAAAAGAGAATCCTGAAGACCCTGCGGGAGAGCTGGGGCGCCTGATGGCGCCGCGGCTCTTTTTTTGTGAACAAGGGGCGAAAAGGGGAGGAAAAATGAGGAAAAATGCGCCTCAAGCCTTGACAAAAAAGCCGGGTGGGTCTATAATAATGGAAAATTCTGAAAGGAGAGGCGGTATGGCTTTGTTTTACAGCGCACGATTTTATTACTTTACCGAAGCGGACTGCCTGCACTCCGGGAAATAAGGAAAAAAGCCTTATCCCCTCAGTTCAGATCGTCCGCATTTCCCACGTTCCCAGAAACGTGTGATCTGGCGGATTTTTTCTTTTTTGGAGGTTTATAATTATGGTTTCTCAGGATATGCTTCGTTTAGGTCAGCAGAGCTCCGTCATTCGCGCCATTTCCGAATACGGTGCCGCCCGCCGCGCTCAGATCGGAGCGGAAAACGTTTTTGATTTTTCTCTGGGCAATCCCAGCATTCCCGCCCCCGAGGCACTGACGGAAAGGCTGATCCGTGCCCTGCAGGAGGAGCACCCCTGCAGAGTACACGGCTACACGTCCTCCGCCGGTGATATGGGCACCCGAGGCGCTGTTTGCGAGCACATCGAAAGGACCTTCGGCTTTGAAGCGGACCCGAAGCTGGTCTATATGACCTGCGGTGCCGCGGCCAGCCTGACCGTGGCCTTCCACGCGCTCCTTCTGGAAGGCGAAAAGGTGGTGGTTCCTGCGCCCTTCTTCCCCGAATACCGTGTGTTTGTGGAGAAGGCGGGCGGCGTGCTTTGTCCCGTGCCTTCCCTGGAGCCCAGCTTCCAGATCGATCTTGATGCCATGGCCGCGGCCATTGACGAAAAGACCAAGATCGTTCTGCTCAATTCTCCCAACAATCCCACGGGTGCGGTCTATTCCCGCGAAACGCTGGAGAAGCTGTGCGCACTGCTGAGGGAGAAGGAGAAGGAATACGGCACCGAGATCTTCCTTCTGGCGGACGAGCCCTACCGCGAGCTGTGCTACGGCGGTGCAAGCCCCGCTTGGCTTCCCTCCCTGTATGACCGCACGCTGGTGGCCTATTCCTACAGCAAGTCTCTGTCTTTGCCCGGTGAGCGCATCGGCTATCTTTTGGTTTCTCCCCGCATGGAAAAGGCCGCGGAGGTCTTTGCGGCCGTATGCGGTGCAGGCAGAAGCCTGGGCTTCGTATGCGCGCCCTCTCTGTGGCAGCTGGTTTTGAAGGACTGCCAGGGCATGACCTCGGACGTGTCCGAATACGAAAGAAACCGCGATACCCTGTTTCATTCTCTGTCGGAGATGGGCTACACGGTGACCCCGCCGGACGGGGCCTTCTATCTCTTTGTGAAATCCTTGGAGGAGGATGCGGGTGCCTTCTGCGAGCGGGCGAAGAAATACGAGCTTTTGCTGGTGCCCTCCGATTCCTTCGGTGTGAAGGGCTACGTGCGCATTGCCTACTGCACCGATCCCGAGACCATTGAAAAGAGCCTGCCCGCCTTCCGCGCGCTGTACGAGGAGTATCGGAAATGAACGATAAGCTGTTAAGGGAGGCAAGAGAGGAGATCAACGCCGTCGATGAAGAAATGGCGCGCCTCTTTTGCCGCCGCATGGCCGCCTGCCGCAAGGTGGCGCAATATAAAAAAGAAACGGGCATGCCCGTATTCGACCCTGCCCGCGAAGAGGCGGTGATCGCCCGCGGTGCCCCCCGTGTGGAGGAGAGCCTGCGAGGCTATTACATCCACTTTTTACACGCCAATATGGAAATTGCCAAGGCCTATCAGTCCCGTTTGCTTGACGGCATGCACGCGGCCTTCGCCGGAAAGCCGGGTGCCTTTGCAGAGATCGCCGCACGGCGCATCCTTCCTGCGGCGACGCCCATTGCCTACGAGGATTTTGCCGCGGCTTACCGCGCCGTGGAGGAGGGAAGATGCGACGTGGCGGTGCTTCCTCTGGAGAACAGCACCAACGGCGACGTGGGCACGGTGATGGACCTTGCCTTTTTCGGTTCCCTGACCATCAACGGCGTTTATGACCTTACCATTGAACAGAACCTTTTGGCTCTGCCCGATGCCAAGATCTCCGATATCAAAACGGTGATCTCTCATCCCCAGGCGCTGGGACAGTGCTCGGCCTTCCTGAAGGAGGGCGGCTTTGATACCCGTGAAAGCGCCACCACCGCCACGGCGGCAAAGCTGGTTGCGGAAAGCGGGGACAGGAGCCTTGCGGCCATCGGAAGCGCGGAGGCGGCAGAGCAGTTCGGTCTGCAGGTGCTGCGGGGACGCATTCACGATAAGGGCGGGAACACCACCCGCTTTGCGGTATTTTCTCAGACGGCGAAGGCGCCCTCTCCCTCCGACGGGCAGTTCATTATGGGCTTTACCGTAAAGAACGAGGCGGGCGCTCTGGCAAAGGCCATCTCCGCCATCGGCGAGGGCGGCTTTAACCTGCGTGCCATCAAGAGCCGACCCACGAAAAAGCTTTCCTGGGACTATTACTTCTTCTGTGAGGGCGACGGCAATATCCGTACCCCCGCGGGAGAGGCCATGCTGGAGCGTTTGAAGGAGGATTGCAACGATCTGAAGATCCTTGGATCCTTTGAAAAAGAAATGACGGTGTGAAAGGGAGAATATATGATTCTTTCCGTAAAAACAAGCAAAGGGGGATACCCCATTTATCTGGAACGGGGCGGTCTGGCTCGCATCGGCGAATATTTTAACCTAAAGCGCAGATGCATGATCGTGACCGATTCCAACATTCCGAAGGAATATGTCGATACCGTGGCCGCAAGCTGCGGAGAAGCACACGTATTTACCATCGTTCCCTCGGAATTTTCCAAGACCCTCTCCTCTCTGGAGGCGGCCGTACGCGAAATGATCGCGAAGGACTTTACCCGCGGAGACTGCGTCATCGCCGTTGGCGGCGGTGTGGTAGGGGATCTGGCAGGCTTTATCGCCGCCTCCTATCTGCGGGGCGTGGATTTCTATAACGTTCCTACCACGGTGCTCTCTCAGGTGGATTCCTCCGTGGGAGGCAAGGTGGGCGTAAATTTCGACGGCTTGAAAAATATGGTGGGGGCCTTTTATCCCCCCTGCGGCGTGCTGTGTGATGCGGACACTCTCCGCTCCCTGCCCGCCAGACAGATCGCCAACGGTCTTGCGGAGGCGGTGAAAATGGCCGCCACCTGCGATGAGGCCCTGTTTGCCCTTCTGGAGAAGGGGAATGCCATGGAACACATCGAACAGATCGTGGAAAAAAGCTTGCGCATCAAGCAAAGGGTGGTGGAGCAGGATGAGAAGGAGACGGGGCTTCGCCGCGTTTTAAATTTCGGCCACACCCTGGCCCACGCTCTGGAAAAGGAAACGGCGGGCACCCGCACGGCGCTCTATCACGGAGAGTGCGTGGCCCTCGGCATGATCCCCATGACGGCGGAGAGCGAGCGGGCGAGACTGACGGCTTGTCTTGAGGCGCAGGGTCTTCCCACGAGCCTGCCCATAGAGCCGGAGGCCCTGGCGGAGGCCATGCTTCACGATAAAAAGAGGGACGGAGACGAGATCACGCTGGTACGTTGTGACAGGATCGGCTCCTTCCGTCTGGAAAAGATTCCTGTTTCCCGCTTGACGGAAGAAATGAAGGGGTGGAAGAAATGATGAATACCTTGGGTCGTGCCGTGACGCTGACCCTGTTCGGCGAGAGCCACGGGGAGCAGATCGGCTGCGTGCTGGACGGGCTTTCCGCCGGCATTTTTGTCCGTGAGGAGACGGTGGCGAGAGCGCTCGCTCTGCGCCGTCCCGCGGGCAGTATCTCCACCGCCCGTCGAGAAGAGGACGAATTTTCCATTGTCAGCGGCGTTTACCGCGGCTATACTACGGGCGCACCTCTAACGGTTCTGATCCCCAACAAGGATACCAGAAGCAGCGATTACGACAGCATTCCCCTGCGTCCTGGTCACGCGGATCTGACGGCTCTTATGAAATACAAGGGCTTTTCCGATCCCCGCGGCGGTGGACACTTTTCCGCCAGACTCACCGCCCCCATCGTGGCGGCGGGCGCCATCGTCAGAGAGGCACTGGAAAAGAAGGGCATCGTTATCGGCACGCACCTTTCCTCGGTGGGGAAGGTGTGCGATCGCGGCTTTGAGAATTTAGAGGAGGATCTTGCCTTCCTTGCCGACAAGGCCTTCCCCGTGCTGGACGGGTCTGCGGCAGAAAAAATGGAAGCGGAGATCCTGGCCGCCAGAGAGGACTGCGACAGTGTGGGCGGCGTGCTGGAAACGGCCGTGACGGGGCTTCCCGCAGGGCTTGGCGGAGGCACCTTCCGTTCGGTGGAGAGCGTGCTCTCCCACGCGCTGTTTTCCGTTCCCGCCGTGAAGGGTGTGGAATACGGCGGTGGCTTCGGTCTTTCCGCCATGAGAGGCAGTGAGGCCAACGATGCCATCGGCCTGGACGAACGGGGCGAATATTATTTGAAGACCAACCGCTGCGGCGGAATTCTTGGCGGTATTACCTGCGGCGCACCTCTGCTGTTCCGCTGTGCCATGAAGCCTACGCCCACCATTGCCAAGCCGCAGGAGACGGTGCTTGCCTCCGAGGGCAGGGAAGTGATCCATTCCTTCCACGGACGACACGATCCCTGCGTGGCACATCGCGCGGCCGCCGTGGTGAACGCGGTGACGGCGCTGGTGCTGGCCGATCTTTTGGCGCAGCACTACGGCGAGGATTGGTTGGGGGAAGAAAAATGAAGTGCGGCCTCATCGGTGAGAAGCTGGGACACAGCTTTTCCGCAGAGATCCACGCCCTTGCGGGGACATACAGCTACGAGCTTTGGCCCATGGCGCCCGAGGCGCTTGACGGCTTTTTAAAACGGAGAGATTTTAGCGGAATCAACGTGACCATTCCCTATAAGAAGAGCGTGATCCCGTATCTTTCCTATCTGTCCCCCGAGGCAGAGGCCTGCGGTGCCGTCAATACGGTGGTGAACCGTGAGGGAAAGCTTTACGGATACAATACGGATATTCTTGGCATGGGTGCCATGCTGTCCTTCGGGGGGATCTCCTTGGAAGGAAAAAAGGTACTGATCCTCGGCACGGGCGGCACGGCCGGTACTGCCAAGGCCCTGTGCCTTTCCCGCGGGGTGGCTTCGGTGAAGCAGGTCTCCCGCCGTCCCGAGGGGGATGCCGTCTCCTACGAGGAGGCCCTCTCCATGAAGGATACGGACGTGATCCTCAACACCACCCCCTGCGGCATGTTTCCTCACGGGGAGGAGAGTCCCATCGACCTTTCCGCCTTCCCCCGTCTTTCGGGCGTGGCGGACGTGATCTATAACCCTCTGCGCACCCGCCTGATCCTGCAGGCCGAGGAGCTGGGGATCCCCGCAGTAAGCGGCCTTTATATGCTGGTGGCGCAGGCGGTGTATGCGGCGGGCCTCTTTATGGACAAGCCCACCCGCGAGGAGGATATCCTTCCCATTTACCGTCGCCTGTTGCAGACGAAGGAGAACATCGTTCTTACGGGTATGCCCGGTGCGGGAAAGAGCACTGTCGGAAAAGCCCTTGCCGCCGACCGCGGTGCGGAATTTTTCGATACGGACGAATGGATCGCAAAAACGCAGGGCAGGACCCCTGCCGAGATCATTTCCCAAGAGGGCGAGGCGGTCTTCCGTAACGTTGAAACGGAGGCGGTGCGCACCCTTTGCGAGAAGCGCGGTGCGGTGATCGCCACGGGCGGCGGAGCGGTGCTCCGCGAGGAAAACGTGCGCCTTATGCGGCAGAACGGACGGGTGATCTTTCTGGATGCACCCCTCGAGACGCTGACCGCTACCTCCGACAGACCTCTTTCCGCCACGCCGGAGGCTTTGGCTCGGCGGTATGAGGAGCGATACGGCATCTACTGCGGCACCTGTGACAAGCGCGTTGCCGTAACGAGAAATCTGGAAAAAAACATAAAAGCCTTGAAAGAGGTATTGGCATGAAGATCTTGGTTTTAAACGGACCGAATTTGAATTTTTTGGGCATTCGTGAGCCCGAGCATTACGGAAAAGAGACCTACGAGGACCTGTGCAGCATGATCCGCCGCCACGCCGAGGAGATCGGTGCGGAGGTGAGCATTTACCAGTCCAACCACGAGGGGGCATTGGTGGATGCCATTCAGGAGGCTTACGGCAAGGTGGATGGCATAGTCATCAACCCCGCCGCCTACACCCATACCAGCGTGGCATTGCTGGATGCGCTGAAGAGCGTTTCCATCCCTGCGGTGGAGGTACATATCTCCCGCGTGGAGAGCCGCGAGGCGTTCCGTCAGGTCAGTTACGTACGCGGAGCCTGCATGGCCACCATCACGGGCAAGGGCTTTCAGGGGTATCTGGAGGCCATGGACCTTTTGATGAAACAGGGGAGGCGTCAGGCGTGAGACTTTGCATCAGGCCCTCCGTGGCAAGGGGCAAGGTCATGGCGCCGCCCTCCAAGAGCATGGCGCACCGCGCCCTGATCGCCGCCGCGCTGGCACGCGGTGAGAGCCGCATTTTCCCGCTGGCGGCTTCGGAGGATATTCGCCGAACGGTGGAGTCTTTGGCGGCACTGGGTGCCGTCATCCGCTGGGAGGGAGACGAGGCCTGCGTTACGGGACGGGGCTTTCCCGTCCATACGGGAAGAGAGCTTTCCTGCGGTGAGAGCGGCAGTACCCTGCGCTTTTTTTTGCCGCTGTGTCTTTTGACGGGTGAGGAGGAGACCCTCCGTCTGGCGCCCCGCCTTGCGGAGCGACCCCTTTCCGTTTACGAGGAGCTGTGCCGCGAAAAGGGCTTTCTCTTTCGTCGGGAGGGAGAACGGATCACCGTCAAGGGCAGACTGCAGGCGGGAGAATACAGCGTGCCCGGAGACGTTTCCAGTCAGTTTGTTACGGGGCTTCTTTACGCGCTGTCTCTATTGTCCGAGCCCTCCGTTTTACGCGTGACGGGGCGGCAGGAAAGCGCCGCCTACGTGGAGATGACCCTGTCGGTGCTTTCGGACTTCGGCGTTACCGTGCGCCGTGAGGGCCATGATTTTTATATTCCCGCTTCCACTCTTGCTCCCCGTGATCACAGAGTGGAGGGCGATTGGTCCAACGCCGCCTTTTTGGAGGCCTTCTCCTACCTTGGAGGCAAGGTAGAGGTGGAGGGACTGAGGGAGGATTCCCTGCAGGGGGATCGGGTGTACCGCGAGACCTTTGCCCGTATGGCCCGGGGCTTTGCCACGGTGGAGATCAGCCAGTGTCCCGATCTGGGTCCCGTTTTTATGGCCTTTGCCGCCCTGCACCACGGAGTGCGTTTGACGGGTACCGCACGGCTTCGCATCAAGGAAAGCGACCGCGGGCAGGCCATGAAGCAGGTGCTGGAGGCGCTGGGAGGCGCCGTTACCGTGGAGGCAAACGAGATCCTGGTGGAAAAGAGGGCGCTTGTTTCGCCCAAGGAGCCCCTTTGCGGCCATAACGATCACCGCATCGTCATGGCGGAGAGCCTACTTTTATCCCGCCTCGGGGGCGAGATCGAGGGAGCACAGGCGGTGGCCAAGAGCTACCCCGATTATTTTGAAGTAATAAAGTCTTTAGGAATCGAAGTGATAGAGAAATGAAACTGAATAAAAATGCAGAAACCGTGATCCTCATCGTGGGACTGGGCCTTTTGGGAGGCTCCTACGCCCGCGCCCTGAAGAAGAAGGGCTACACCGTGTGGGCCATTGAGAAAAAGCAGGAGTCCGTGCAGTACGCGCTGGACGAGGGGATCATCGACCGCGGTACCACCCGTGTGGAGAATAGCTTTTTGAAGGGAGCGAGCATTACTGTTTTTGCCCTGTATCCCCACGTATTTCTGGATTGGATCCGTGAGCACGGCGAAAAATTTCCCGCCGGGGCCATCCTCACGGACGTGACGGGTGTCAAGAGTGCCGTGGTGCACCGTGTGCAGGAGATGCTGCCCGCGGGCGTGGAATATATTGCCGCCCATCCCATGGCGGGCCGCGAGGTGGGCGGTGTGGAAAACAGTGACGATGCTATTTTCCGCGGTGCCAACTATATTGTGGTACCCACGGACAGAAATACCCATGAGGGCGTGGAATGCTGTAAGGAGCTGGGGAGGGAGCTGGGCTTTGCCGATGTGAGCGTTCTGACCCCTGAGAAGCACGACGAAATGATCGCTTTTCTTTCCCAGCTGACCCATTGCATTGCCGTTTCCCTCATGTGTGCGGGGGACGACACGGGTCTGGTCCACTACACCGGTGATTCCTTTCGCGATCTGACCCGCATTGCCAAGATCCAGGAGGAGCTCTGGAGCGAGCTGTTTTTGATGAACAAAGAGGCGCTTCTCTCCCAAATGGAGCGTTTCCGCGAGGCCTTTGATGCACTGGAAAAGGCCGTCAGAACGGAGGATCGAGAGGGGATGAAGGAAATGATGAGACTGTCCACTGCCCGCAGAAGCCTGTTTGATCAAAAGGGAGGACAAGCATGAATTTCGTAAGAAAGCTGCCCATACCGAAGGATATCAAGGCACAGTTTCCCGTATCCCGCGAGGCGGCGGCAAAAAGGGAAGCGATCCTCGGCGAGATCAAGGACGTTTTCGAGGGAAAAAGCAATAAGTTTCTTTTGGTGATCGGCCCCTGCAGTGCGGATAATCGCGATGCGGTGCTGGCTTACCTTGAAAGGCTTGCAAAACTGCGGGAGAGGGTAGAGGAGAAGCTGCTGATCGTGCCCCGCATCTACACCAACAAGCCCCGTACCACGGGGGACGGCTACAAGGGCATGCTCCACCAGCCCGATCCCAAGAGCCGCCCCGATCTTTTGGCAGGTATTATTGCCATCCGCGAGCTGCACCGTGCCGCTTTGGAGGAGTACGGCTTTACCGCTGCAGACGAGATGCTCTATCCTGAAAATTACCGCTATCTGTCCGACCTTTTGGGGTACGTTGCCATCGGTGCACGCAGTGTGGAAAACCAGCAGCACCGCCTGACCGCCAGCGGCCTGGATATCCCTGTCGGTATGAAGAATCCTACGGGCGGCGATATGCATACCATGATCCATTCCATTCACGCGGCCCAGGGCGCCCATACCTTCCTATATCGCGGCTGGGAGGTCCATTCCGACGGAAATCCCTATGCACACGCCATCCTACGCGGTTTTCTGGACCATACGGGACGCTGTGTTTCCAACTACCACTATGAGGACCTTCTGCAGCTTCTGGAGCTGTACGGCCAGACCCATCTGCACTTCCCCGCGGCGGTGGTGGACGTGAACCATGCCAATTCCGGCAAGCGGTATCTGGAGCAGATCCGCATCGTGAAGGACGTGACCTACAGCTGTAACCACAACGAGGCCATTCGCAACTTAGTGAAGGGCGTTATGGTGGAGAGCTATCTGGCAGACGGCGCCCAGAGCGTGGGAGAGGATACCTTCGGCAAATCCATTACCGATCCCTGCCTCGGCTGGGAAAAGACGGAGAAGCTGGTGCTGGAGCTTTGCGATGAATTAAAATAAGGACGACCCGAGGAGGCACTGCGTGTCTTTCTCGGGCTTCTTTTCGTCGGAAAAGTGCGGAAATCAAGAGATATTTTTTTAAAATATGAATAAATTTTTAAAAAATGAATTGACTGTTTCGACCTTTTCGGCTATAATGCAGGTAAGGTCTTTCCTGACCTTGGAAACACGACTTTTAAGGAGGAAACATTATGCAAACCTGTTCCCAATGCAACAACGTGTTGGAAGATGGCGTGAAGTTCTGCGATAAGTGCGGCGCTTCTCTGCAGCAGGCTGCCCCCGCTCCTGCGGCTGAGCCCGTGGAAGAGCCCGCAGCTCCCGCTGAAAAGAAGGATATTGCCAGCGAGATCCAAAAGCAGCTTCCCGTGAAGCTCTCCAAGAACGCCTTGATCGGCGTTTTGGCAGGCGCCATCGTCGTTCTGATCATTCTGGCTGCTCTGATCTTCGGTGGCGGCGGAACGCCCAACTTTATTCTTTACACCTCTGACGGACACACCTTCTACGCCGAGGGCTCTTCCTACAAGCCCCAGCAGCTGGGTGACGAGCTGACCATGGTTCAGATCAACGAGGATGCCGATAAGTACCTGATGAAGGACGAGGACGGCGATCTTTACTACTATGAGCTGGGCGACAAGGAAGCACTGAAGCTGGATTCCGAAGCCTACGACATTTACGTTAACGAGGATTTTGATCTTGTGACCTATCGCAAGGGTGACGTGATCTATCAGCACGATCTGGACGAGAAGGAAAAGATCGCTTCCGACGTGGACGATATCGTTGCCGTTTCCGAGGACGGTAAGATCATCTACTACTATGAGGAAGCACAGTCCTCCGAGTCCGAGGACGACGATGAGGACGAGCCTGCCCGCACCTTGTACGTGAAGAAAGGCAGCAAGGAGGCCGAAAAGATCGGCGAGATCGAGGATGTAGCCATGGTGACCGAGGATCTGGAGACCATCTACTACAAGGACGACGATTCCCTCTTCCGTAAGACCATCGGTAAGGAAAAGGAAAAGCTGGCCTCCGGCATTCTTGAACTGTATAACGTGTCCGAGGAGGGCACCGCTTACTACGCCAAGGGCGAGGAGGACGAGGAAAACGACGAGACCGAGGTGACCTTCTGCTACTTTGACGGTAAGAAGGAGATTGCCCTGGGCGAAAAGATGACCCTGGAGTACTACGGCGGCCTGTGCGCTCCCGAGCGTGACGTTGCCATCTTCCGCGGCATGGAGCCCGACGAGGAGGATCCCGTTTACTGGGTAGCCGTTGAGGATACGCTCACTGTGGTTGAGGAGGATCTGGACAGACTTGCCGCGATCGATGCCGAAGGCAGCAAGCTGTACTACTTCGTAGACGTGAACGACGAGAATGAGGGTGACCTCTATTGCATTGAGATCGGCTCCAAGCCCGGTAAGGGTGAGAAGGTCGACTCTGAGGTCTCCACCTACGACGTTTCCATCCTCGGCGAGGATACGCTGGTCTACTTTAAGGACATCAGCGAGGAGCACGGTGAAATGTACGTGAACGGAAAGGCTGCAGACGTGGACGTGTTCGCAGAGAGCCTGATCTATCACGAGGATGAGGATCTGATCCTGTATTTCACCGATTACAATGAGGAGAAGAACCAGGGCACCCTGCGTATCTTCGACGGTAAGGCAGAGTCTATCATGGATGACGTTTACCGCGCATACTTTACGCCCGACGGAGACGTTGTTTTCTTGGTGGATTACAACACCGAGAAGGGCAGAGGCGAGCTCTACGTTTGGACCGGCAGCAAGCCCAAGAAGATCGCAGATGACGTAAACCGCATCTACAACACCTACTCCATCGCACAGAGCTTCGCAGAGAAATAAGAGCATAAGAAAAGCGGCACCCTCGGGTGCCGCTTTTTGTATGGAAATCCCTTGGCGGGGCTTGAAATGGGGCGGAATTTGTGGTATGCTGACGGGGTAGAAAAAGGAGACGGAAGCTATGACTTTATTTGTAACCACGCTGGGGCAGATGGGATATCTCTTCAGCTTTATGCTGATCGGCTTTCTGCTGGCAAAGCTGAAGGCCGTTCCCGACAATGCCGCCACGGTACTTTCCAAAATGGAGAGCAATTTTCTTATACCCGCGCTGGTTCTGGATACCTTTATCAAGAATTTCAACCGTCAGGTGCTGGCTTCTACGGGGGCGATCCTGCTCCTTTCGCTGGGGGTTCTTGTGGTGTGTATTCCTTTGACCATGCTCCTTTCCCGCCTTTGCACCCGCGACGGATACCTGAGAAACGTTTATACCTTCGGTCTTTCCTTTTCCAATTTTGCCTTTATGGGCTACGCGGTGGTGCAGGCTGTGTTTCCGCAGATCTATTACGAATACGTGATCTTCACTCTGTCCATTTGGTTCGTGGTGTATCTCTGGGGCATGCCTGAGCTGCTCATTGCCGATGCGGGAAAGAAAAGAGGGATCGGTCAGCGGTTGAAGGATCTGTGCAATCCCATGTTTATCTGTATGATCGTGGGTATGGTGCTGGGGTATCTTGAGATCCCTCTGCCGAGCTTTGCCGTGAAGGTGATCGAGACGGGCTCTGCCTGCATGTCCCCTTTGGCTATGGTGCTGACGGGCATGACGCTGGCCTATATCAGCCTGAAAAGGACCTTCGGAGATCCCAGAGTGTATCTTATGAGCTTTTTCAAGCTCCTGCTTTTGCCCTTAGCCTTCCTGCTTCTTTGTAAGCTCCTGCCCGTGACGAGCCTTCCCATGGGGGAGACCTTCTTTCTTTGCACCCTGTGCAGCCTCGCCATGCCCTACGGACTCAACGCCATCGTGATCCTTGCCTCCTACGGAAAGGATACCTCCGTGCCGGCGGGGCTGGCCTTAGTTACCCATTTGTTTTCCTGTCTGACCATTCCCTTGGTATTTTTGTTGATCTGATATGTTTATTGTAGATTTCCATACCCATACCTTCCCCGACCGTATCGCGGAAAAAACGGTGGAAAAGCTTTCTCGGCTCAGCCGCACCCATTCCTTTACCGACGGAAGCCGAGCGGCTCTGCTGGATTCCATGAAAAAAGCGGGTATTGCCTACGCCGTGACCCTGCCCGTAGCCACAAGGCCCGATTCCATCGGTCATATTAACGATACGGTGCTTGCCACCGACGGCAAGGACGGCATCGTGGCCTTCGGCGCCGTGCATCCCGATGCGCCCGACGCGCTTTCCGAGATCGACCGATTGGCAGCGGCAGGCGTGCGGGGGATCAAGCTACATCCCGTTTATCAGGGGGTGGATCTTGATGATAAGAGAAATCTTGCCATTCTCTACCGTGCAGGAGAGCGAGGCCTTTGCGTGACGGTGCATGCGGGAGACGACATCGGCTTTCCCGGAGTGGATCGTGCCTGCCCCGCCATGGCGCGAAGGGCGCTGGAGCAGGTAGGTCCCGTGAGGATGATCCTTGCTCACATGGGCGGCTGGAAAAGATGGGACGAGGCGATGCAGCGGCTCTGCGATACCGCCTGCCTTCTGGACACCTCCTTTTCTCTCGGTGCCGTTGTGCCGCGGGCAGGAGAGGAGTGGACGGAGGAGGAGAAAAAGCTCCTTTCCGCAGAAAAATTTTGTGCCTTGGTGCGTGCCTTTGGTGCGGAGCGTATCCTTTTCGGTACGGATCTACCCTGGACGGGACAGCGGGCCGGCGCGGAGGCGATCCTTTCTCTGCCCTTGACGGAGGAGGAAAAATTGCGTATTTTGGGTGAAAATGCCCGCGCGCTGTTGGGACTTTGAAAAAAAGATATAACTCATATTTAGAAGTCGTATAGAAAAGCGGTTGATAATCGAAACGGGATGTAATATAATTGAAATAATCACAGAGTTCGACGAGGTGCATACATGATTCCCGCTATTATCATTTTCGCAGTCAGCTACGTTTTGATGCTGGCCTTCAGTAAATACCGTCCTTATATAGCTCTTGGTACGGCGGCACTCTTTTTGGTTCTCGGGATGCTTCCTTGGGGAAGCGCGCTCGGCACCATCGATTACAACGTGATCCTGATGATCGCAGGTACCATGGGCCTGGTGGCTCTCTTTGTGGACAGCCGTATGCCTCAGCTTTTAGCGGATCTCATTATGGAAAAGGTATCCACGGTGCAGGCGGCGGCCGTTTGTATGGCGCTGTTTGCCGGCGTGATCTCCGCCTTTGTGGATAACGTTGCCACCGTCCTTATGGTGGCGCCCGTAGCCCTGGCTCTGTGCAAGAAATTCGGCACCAATCCCGTGCCCTTCATCATTGCCATTGCCGTTTCCTCCAACCTGCAGGGTGCGGCTACGCTGGTGGGTGATACCACGGCCATCATGCTGGGCTCGGCGGTGGGCATGAGCTTTACCGACTTCTTCTGGTATCTGGGCAGCCCCGGTATGTTTTTTGCGGTGGAGCTGGGTGCGGTGCTTTCCGCCTTGATCCTGATGTACCTGTTCCGCAAGGATAAGGCGAAGCTGCCCCGCGGCGGAGAAAGGACCAAGGTGACGGATTTTGTTCCCACCTTCCTTTTGGCAGGTGCCATTGTGCTTCTGATCCTGGCCTCCTTCCTGCCCGTAAAGCCCGATATTACCAACGGCCTTATCTGCTGTGCTCTGTTTGCAGTGGGCCTGATCTACCGCTTTATTCGGGAAAGAAGCCCTTCCCGCATTCTCGCTCCCTTTAAGGAGATCGATTTTGAGACCATCGGTCTGCTTCTCGGCCTCTTTATTATGATCGGTGCCATTGAGCATCAGGGCGTGATCGATCTTTTGGCCTCCGGCCTCGTGAAGCTGGGCGGCTCCTCGCCCTTTTTGATGTATACCGTGTTGGTATGGGCCTCCGTTTTGATCTCTGCCTTTATCGATAACATTCCTTACGTTGCCACCATGATCCCCGTCATCGGCGCCATCGGCACTCAAATGGGTGTGGATCCCACCGTGTTCTATTTCGGTCTGCTTTCCGGTGCGACCCTCGGCGGCAACTGCACTCCCGTCGGCGCCTCCGCCAATATCACTGGCATCGGCATCCTTCGCAAAGAGGGCTACACCGTAAGAAATTCCGATTTCTTCAAGATCGGTATTCCCTTCACCCTAGCCGCGGTCATCCCTGCATATATTTATCTCTGGCTCGCCTACGGCATCAATTAGCTTTGAAAAATCGGCTGCAGCTTCGTTCCGCTGCGGCAAAACGCTCGGTCATTTGCATTTAGCAAACTCCCTCCCGTTTTCCTTGCGCGCCTTGCTTCGCTCGATTTTTCTTCGCCAATTTCTTGCTTTGAAAAACGGCGCACCACTTCGTTATCCTTCGGTAAATCCGTCGGTTATTTGCATTTAGCAAACGCCCTTCGGATTTCCTCGGATGCCTCGTGCTACATCCGTTTTTCTTCGCAAATGGCTTTTGATCCCGAGTGTAATAAAAAAATCACATCCTTTCGGATGTGATTTTTTTGCTTTTCAGAAGCAACAGCCTGCCTTTTCATAGCCCTCGCGGAGGAGGTCTGCGATGTTGCCTGTATGCTCGCGGCGGTTTTGATCTGCGATGCTTTTTGCGTAGGAGCAGGTGGGCTTATGGATCTTTTTGGAATTGGTATTGAGGATAAAGGTGCCGTTCCGATCCTCACCGGAGGGGAGAGTGGTGGCGGCAAGGCGGCTTTCGCCCGTGGCGTAGTCGATGTCTACGTCGGGCTGGACGTTATAGCAATAGACGAAGAAGCAGATGCTCTCGCCCTCGTCCTCTACGCTCATGGCCTCTATGGCTACGCCGCGGCAGACCAGCTCGTCTCCGTAAAAGACGGGAGTGACGCGGTAGAGCACGTGCTCACCCGTTTCGCGGATGAAGTCAGCCACCATATTTTCAAAGGGAAGCATGCCCTCCACGTTCAGATAGCGGGTGCCTGTGACGAGGTTTTTTTCATTGGCGTTTTCGCCTGATAGCTGAAAGCCGATGAGGTGACAGCGGTTATAGAGGTATTTTCCGTCTACGTGGTCGTATTTGACCGTTTGCCAGCCGCTGGGCTTGACGCTGCCGATGCTGCCCCGATCCTCGGTGGGCATCAGCTCGGGACCGAGCCTTGCTACGGCTTCGCCGCAACGGCCGAGCCCGTCCAGGTCGGCGTAGCTTTCGAAGGCATCGCCTGCCAGCTCCGTCTTGGCGAAGCGGGGCCTCCCTTCGTTTAAGACGATATAAGGAGCGCCCGTATATTCGGGAATGGCGGAGGGATCGACGGTGTCCGAGGGGAGCATGACGCCGCCGGCGGGGGGATCCTCCGCGGTGACGGTTTGTCCTGCGGGGGCGGCGGTCTTCGTTTCCGAGGGCGGGGTGCCGCAGGCGGTCAGCAGGAGAGAAAGGGCAAGAAGAAGGGACAAAAGAAGGGGATGCTTCATGACAGTACCTCGTATTCTTCCAGCGTGATCTTTTCGTGGGAGGTACCTGAAAATTCCTCTTTGCTTAAAAGGCGCAGGGGAAAGGACTCCAAGGGGAATTTCAGGTCGGAGGGATAGGCTCTGTTCCAGCGGAACAAAAGGATCCGCTCTACATCTCGGGTGGGGACGGGGATATTTTCCAAAAGGACAAAGTCGCCCTTTTTTGCCGTGCCTGCGGGATCCTCTGCATACAGGACGCCATCTCCCAAAAGGCGGGCACTGTAGGGGGTGGCAAGAAGCCTTTTTCCTGCTGTCAGAGCAAGGATGCGCTCTGTGACGGTGCTGTCACGGCTCACTCTTCTGCCGAGAAAGGCCATGCCCAAAGCGTCGTCCACACAAGAAATAAGGATCATTTGCCTGTAGAGCCGAAGCCGCCCGCGCCGCGGACGGAGTCGCAAAGCTCCTCGGCTTCCTCGAAGCTTGCCTTCAAAAAGGGTGCGATCACCAGCTGGGCAATGCGCTCGCCCTGTGCGATCTCTCTTTCCTCCGAGGAGTGGTTATGCAGGGCCACCATGATCTCCCCGCGGTAATCTGCATCAATGACGCCGACTTTGTTGGCGGGGGCAAGGCCCTTCTTGGTGGCAAGGCCGCTTCTGGCGTAGAGAAAGCCGCCGTAGCCCTCGGGGATCTCCATGGCGATGCCCGTATGGACCAGTACGGTCTCACCGGGGGCAATGCGGATGGGCTCGGGGGAGAGGGCGTAGAGATCGGCACCGGCGGCAAAGTCGGAGCCGTAGGTGGGAAGGGTGGCTTCGGGATGGAGCTTTTTCACGGAGATCTTCATGATTACCTCGCAAAAACTTTTTTTCTTTATGATACCATTCCCGTTCCGTCAAGTCAATCCCGCATCAAAAAAAGGCGGTGGGGCTGAGAAAAATAGGAAGCCGTGGAGGAGAAGGGCGTAGGTGCGAGAGAGGGAAAACGGGCATCTGCCGCAGATAAAGGGGAGGCTGCGGACAAGAGAAAAAAGATCGCATAAAAACGGGGGAAATAAGGGAAAAAGTATTGACATTGCCGGGAGGGTGGTATACAATAAATTCAGTGATAGTTGCAATCGCAACAATGTGAAAATCGAAGGAAAGGAGGATGATGTATGTCGTTTTTAGGTTCTATGGGTGAGACCATGCGCTGTTATGCGCTTTATCGCAACGAGAAGCTTCGGGAATACGGACTGGTGGGACATCAGTATCTTTACGTAAAGCTGGTGTGCCGCGAGCCCGGACTGACGCAGGAGAAGGTGGCAAAGGAGCTTACCTTTGACAAATCCAGTGTGGCGAGACAGCTTGCTTCTCTTGAGGAGAAGGGCTACGTGCGCCGCGAGCGCAATCCCAAGGATAAGCGGGTGCATTTTGTGTATCCTACGGAGAAGGCTATGGCGGTGATGCCGCGGCTGGAGGCGCTGACGGTGGAGTACATTGCTCTGATCGGGCAGGATCTGACCTCTGTGGAGAGAAAGCTTTTGGACGAACTGACGGAAAAGACCAATCGGCGTGCTAAGGAGGCCGTTCTCGAGTTATGAAACGGATGATGACATATATCCGTCCCTATTACGGATATATGGCTCTTACCATTGTGATAAAATTTATCGGTACGGTGATGGACCTTGTGATCCCGTATTTGATCTCTCATATGATTGACTACGTGGCACCGAGCGTGACGCGGGAGCATCTTTCGCCCATTTTTTGGTGGGGCGGAGTTATGGTGCTGTGTGCTGCGGTTGCTCTGGTGTGCAACGTATCTGCCAACTGGCGAACCAGCCGCTTTGCCTCCTTGGTGACGAGAAAGCTGCGGGGGGATCTGTTTGATAAGATCCTTTCCCTTTCCGCCGCCCAGACAGATCGGCTGACGGTGCCCTCTCTGGTGGCTCGCATGACCAGCGATACCTATACGGTAAACGGAATGCTCGGTGTGATCTTCCGCTCGGGTCTTCGCGCACCGCTGTTACTCATCGGCGGTGTGGCTTTGACCTTATCCATTGAGCCCGTTTTGGCAATGACCATGATCGCGGTGCTTCCGCCGCTGGGCTTTTTCGTTACGGTGATCTCCCGCAAGGGTATCCGCTTGCATCGCCGTAAGCAGAAGAGGGTGGATACCATGGTGGAAAAGGTGCGCGACAGCTTTACGGGCATTCGTGTTATCAAGGCCCTGAGCAAGATCGACCGTGAGAAGGATGACTTCCGCGAGGTGAACGAGACCCTCTCCCGCAGTGAGGAGAAGGCGGGCATCGTCACGGGCCTTTCCAATCCCGTGTCCTCTCTGGTGCTGAATCTGGGCATGACGGCAGTGGTGGCACTGGGGGCATGGCGCGTGTTTACGGGACACACCATGCCGGGACAGATCATTGCCTTTCTATCCTATTTTTCCATTATTCTCAATTCCACCCTCGGTCTTTCCTTTGTTTTTAACCATCTGTCCCGCGGTGCGGCCAGCATCGGGCGGATTACCGAGGTTTTGGAGGAGAAGGAGGAAATGCTCCTCCTACCTTCCCGCGAGGCGGTGGAGGGGGCGCCCTTTTTGGAATTCAGAAACGTATCCTTTTCCTATGATAAAAAAAGCACCGTTCTGCAGGATATCTCCTTTTCTTTGGAGAAGGGGCAGACCCTGGGGATTCTGGGCGGTACGGGCAGTGGCAAGAGCACGCTGATCGCGCTGATGCTTCGCTTTTACGATCCCGATCAGGGAGAGATCCTTTTTGAGGGAAGGCCCCTTGCCTCCTGCGATCCGCGCGAGGTGCGAGGGCGGCTTGGCGTGGTGTTCCAGAACGATTTTCTCATGGCGGATACCCTGGAGGAAAATATCCTTTTCACCCGCTCTCTTTCTCACCCTATGGTGGAAAAGGCTGCCTTGGCGGCGCAGGCCCTGCCCTTTATTGAAGAAAAGGAGGGCGGCTTCGACTACCGACTGACCACCAAGGGCAACAATCTTTCGGGCGGTCAGCGCCAGCGCGTGCTGTTGAGCCGCGCCATGGCCTCCTCCCCCGAGCTTCTCATTTTGGACGATGCGGCCTCGGCACTGGATTATAAAACGGATGCCGCTCTGCGCCGTGCCATTTCCGAGCATTACGCCTCGGCCGCCTGCGTGGTGGTGGCCCAGCGTGTTTCCTCCGTGAAGGGGGCAAACTGCATTCTGGTGCTGGAGGGCGGACGGACCGTGGGGCAGGGGACCCACGAGGAGCTGCTTTCCGAATGCGAGATCTATCGGGAGATCGCCCGCTCGCAGATGGGGGTGACGGAATGAAGAAAAAAGAAACCAACGCGACCGTCTACGAGGGCAGAAACGTTTTTTTGCGTTTGTTTGGGTATTTGGCCCGAGTGAAGGGAAGAGCCCTTCTGGCGCTGCTTCTGGTGATCACCTCCAACGGCTTTGCCCTGGTGGGACCTTACCTTTCGGGTAAGGCCATCGACGCCATCGGCTTCGACAGCGCCACAAAGACGGCAAACGTCGATTTTCGGCAGGTATTTACCTTCTGTGCCCTGATGGCGCTGTTTTACGTCCTTTCCGCAGGACTTTCCTACGCACTGAACGTGACCATGATCAAATTGACGCAGAGCATCACGCGCAGGATCCGCGGGGAGGCCTATAACAAGCTGCTGGAGCTGCCCGTGGGGTATTTTGACAAGCTGCAGGCGGGCGACGTGATCAGCCGTCTTTCCTACGATATGGATACCATCAACGCTTCCTTTGCGGGAAATATACTGCAGATCGTCACCAGCACCATCGCAGTGTTCGGCTCCTTCTTCTGCATGCTGGCCATTTCTCCCGGTATGCTGGGGGTATTCCTTTTGACGGTGCCTCTTTCCGTGACCTATACTTTGTATAAGTCCAAAAAGGTGCGCCCGCTCTTTCGTCGGCGCAGTGCGGACTTAGGCGAGCTTTCCGGCTTTACCGAGGAGATGCTTTCCGGTGCCAAGACCATCCGCGCTTACGGCCGTGAGAAGGCCTTTTCCGAACGCTACGGCAAGCGCAATACCGAGGCCTCCGAATCGTTCTGTACCGCCGATCAAAGGGCCGGCGGCACGTTGGGTCCCAGCGTGAACTTTATCAACAACGTATCCTTGAGCATGATCGGCTCGGTGGGCGCGGTGATGCTGGTGCTGGGGATCATGACGCCCGGTAATATCGCCTCCTTTATTCTGTACAGCAAGCGCTTTACCGGCCCCATTAACGAGTTTTCCAATATTTTGGCAGATCTGCAGAGCCTTCGCAGTGCCGCTGAGCGCGTATTCGGCATGATGGACGAGGCGCCCGAAACACCCGACGCACCCGATGCCAAGCCCTTGGGGCAGGTGAAGGGAGAGGTGGTGTTTGAACACGTACACTTCGGCTACGAGGAGGGCAAGGAGATCCTCCACGGTCTGGATCTGAAGGTGGAGGCGGGCAGTACCGTTGCCATCGTAGGGCCTACGGGCGGCGGCAAGACTACCATCGTGAACCTGCTGATGCGTTTTTATGATCCCACCTCCGGCCGCATTTTGCTGGACGGCGTTCCCATCGATTCCCTGCCTCGGCGCGATCTGCGACGTGCCTTTACCATGGTGCTTCAGGAGACCTGGCTCATGGGCGGTACGGTGGCGGAGAATATTGCCTACGGTCGCCAGGGAGCTACCCGCGAGGACGTGGAGCGTGCCGCCCGCGCGGCGGGCATTCACGATTTTATTCTGACCCTGCCCCGTGGGTACGATACTCGCATGGAGGACGGTGGACTGAACGTTTCCAAGGGGCAGAAGCAGCTTTTGACCATTGCCCGCAGTATGCTTTCCGACGCCTCCATGCTCATTCTGGACGAGGCCACCAGTAACGTGGATACCCGTACCGAGCAGAAGATCGAAAAGGCCATGCTTCGCCTGATGGAAGGAAAGACCTGCTTTGTTATTGCCCACCGTCTTTCCACGGTGCAAAATGCCGACTGCATTCTCGTGGTGCGGGACGGTGACGTGGTGGAGAAGGGCACCCACGAGGAGCTGATGAAAAAGGAAGGCTTTTACGCCTCTCTGTACCAATCTCAATTTTCCTGATGAAAGGATCTTTTATGAAAAAACTGTGTTTTGCATTTCTCGCACTGCTTATGCTTTGCGCGCTTGTCTCCTGCGTGCAGGAGAGCCCCGAGCCCTTGGTGGATTTCGAGGCCTTAAAGGCGGGACCGCGCACGCTTGTTTCCACGGAGGATCTGAATGGCTACGTCTTTGCCGTGTATTCCGACGATACGGCGGAGCTTGTGAGCATTGACGAGGAAAAATTTCCGAAGGCGCTGACTTTGCCGAGCTTTTACGAGGATTATCCCATCGTTGCTATTGGGAAGGAGGTCTTCAAGGACACGAATTTCACCTCGGTGATCTTGTCCTCGGGCATTGAGCGTATCGGCGACCGTGCCTTTCAGAACAGTGCGATTGAGAGCATCGTGATCCATGACGGCGTCAAGGAGCTGGGGACGGATCTGTTTGAAAACTGTTTAAGGCTTCAGAAGGTCAGCTTCGGTGCGGGAGTGAAGAATCTTCCCACGGGCGTTTGCTTCTCTTGCCCCGTTCTTTCCGAGGTGACTTTTTCCGAGGGGCTGGAATCCATTGGAGAAGAGGCCTTCGGTGATTGCAGTGCTCTGAAGGAGCTTGCCCTTCCCTCCACCTTGAAGGAGATCGGCCCCTACGCCTTCTGGCGCGCAAGCCTTGAAAAGACGTCTGTGCCTGCGGGGGTGAGCTCCGTGGGGATCGGTGCCTTCCGCCAGACTCCGTGGCTGGAGGCGAAAACGGAGGAATGGGTGCTGGTGGGCGACGGTGTGCTTCTGGACTACAACGGTACGGAAAAGGACGTGACGCTGCCGGAGGAGGTAAAATATTTATCCGATGCCTTTCAGGGGAAGAGCCTTGACAGGCTGACTCTGCCCGACACACTTCTTGCCATTGCGCCCGAGGCGCTGGAGGAAACGGTGGTGGGGGATGTGATCTATAACGAAGAAAACGAAGCCATTTCAGCTTATTTTAAGAAATAAAGGAGAGAAAATTATGAAGCTTCAAATTTCCGAGCCTCAGATCGTTGTGATGGGACCGCCCTGCCGCGAGGTGGGATGGGGACCTTATCAGTTTGCTTCCCTGTACCGCTTGACGGACGGCAGACTGCTGTATACCTTTAACCTCGGTCTTGACTCCATTACCAATTACGGCCACGTGCGCGGTGGCTACGTTTCCGATGACAACGGAAAGACCTGGACGGCGGGCTACGACGCAGACTATTTCCACTTGATGGGCGTGCCCGCAGGAAACGGCGAGACCATTCGTCTTGCGGCACAAAAGGCCTTGCCTTGGTCGGAGGAGCTGCAGCTCCTCGGAGAGGATGGGGAATATCACCCCGTGGATCCCGATTTGACCAAAAAGCAATACCTTATTGTGGATGACGTCAAGCATCCCGATTTTAATCACGGCTGGATCTTTGAGCGTTATGGGGAGGGTGCTACGGTGCCTGTCGTGGAGGAATCCAAGATCCTGCCCGAGAGGCATTTGATGACCTTCTCCGGTGAGGGACTGCTTGCCCGTCCCTTCCCGTTGATCAATCATATCCGCATCTCTCCCATAGACGGCTCGCTCTGGATCGCGGATTACGGCATTCGCAGAAATCCGGAAACGGGGGAGAGAGATCGCCATTTTTCAAATAACCTCTATCGCTCCGTGGATCACGGCCGTACCTGGGAGCTGATGCATTACCTGCCCTTTGATCCGAAGGCCCTGCCCGAAAACGATCCCGAGGCACACCGCCGCGAGGGCTGGAGCGAGAACGACGTGGGCTGGGCGCCCGACGGCACCATGTTCCGCATTATCCGCACCTGGGGCGCTTATTACAAGGCGGGGGAATGCCGCTGCCGCGCAAGCTATATTACCCATTCCACCGACGGCGGCAAGACCTGGGAGGCGCCGAGCGTATTCGATTTCTGCGGTGTGATGCCCTCTGTGCTTACGTTGAAATGCGGCGCTACTCTTGCCACCTACGGCAGACCCGGTCTGTTCCTGCGGGCAAGCTTTGACCCCTCCGCACGCCGTTGGGAGGAGCATATCGAGCTGATCCATTGTGACGGTGCGCCCATTACCGACGTGAATGCGGTGGATCTGGTGGCTACCTGCGCTTATGCGGATCTTGTTGAGATCGACGATCACACCGCGGGCTTTGCCTATTCCGATTTTACCGTGAAGGACGAAAACGGCGTGCCCCACAAATGTCTCATGTACCGCACCGTGACGGTGGTTGAAGACTGAGAAAAAGTGCACAAGTGCCCTTTTTCAATGAAATCGCACAGCGTGCGGAGAAATCCGCTGCGCGGATGAAATATTGCCGTTCGGCAATATGAAATATTTGCTTCGCAAATGTTGTGGTAGCCTTTTGCTTTGCAAAAGCCAAATTTAATAATAAGATTGAAAAAGTTTTTGAAGAGGGGGCGGGGAGGAAGCTTTTTTCAA
>JAFQMA010000035.1 GCA_017414535.1 Clostridia bacterium
CCTCCGTGCTGAACATCACCGTCAGCAGGCAGACGCGCTCATAGCCGTATCCGGCAAGCTCCGCAGGATTCCGGAAAGCGCCTTCGGGATCAAGCGTGCGAATGGCATTCTGGGAGGTATTGACCTGCATGACCAGCGGAATTTCCTTGCCATATTCAATCACCGCATAGGGCATGGCGCCGGTGGCAGTGGAACCATGGTTTTCCAGAGCTTCCGGGCTGCGGAACTCGCTGGCGGAAATTTCATCGCCCGTCTGGATGGCAGTCCGCAGCTCCTGACCCAATGTTTCAAACTTCAACGCCAGTCTGCCGGATTTTTTATCCAGAGACTGACCGCCGCCGCCGGAAGTCAGCTTCCACGCGCCGTCCTCAAGCGCATAGGTATTGATCTGAATGCTCTTTACCTTGTCATCCAGCCTGAAATCAAAGATATATTCGCAGCCATGGGCATTGCCAAGGAGCTTTTTGATATTCTCCTCCGCCTTGGTCAGCTCCGCCGTCTGAATCGTCATGGATTTCTGGTTGCTGCAGCCCGTGAGCAAAACAGCAAGCAGGAGAAATAATGCAATCAGTTTTTTCATCCAGCGCACCTCCTGTCATTTACAATAATTATAATTTGAATCTTATCCCCTGTCAATCAAATGCGCAAACGAATCAGATGCTCTAACCTGTGGCATCTGATCCGTTTGCGCATTTATCCAGCCGGGTCCAGGGGGAGGCACTCCCCCTGGCAGGGGCTTGGGGACAGCGTCCCTCACGTAATCCTTCCGTCAGGTCAGCTCGCTCATGCCGTTGTAGAGCTCGTAATAGCGGCCCTTCTGATTGAGCAGGTCGTCGTGATCGCCGCGCTCGATGATCTCGCCCTTCTCCAGCACCATGATGGCGTTGGCGTTGCGGACAGTGGAAAGGCGGTGGGCAATGACGAAGGTGGTGCGGTTTTCCATGATGTGATCCATGCCGCGTTCAATATTGCGCTCAGTGCGGGTATCAACGGAGGAGGTAGCCTCATCCAGCACAAGGATGGGTGCCTTGCTCAGAGCCGCGCGGGCAATATTGAGCAGCTGTACCTGCCCCTGCGATAGGTTGGCGCCGTCGCCCGTGATCATGGTGTGGTAGCCCTCGGGCAGGTGGCGGATGAAGGAATCGGCATTGGCCAGCTTCGCGGCGGCGATGCATTCCTCGTCGGTGGCATCCAGCTTGCCGTAGCGGATATTATCCAGCACGGGACCGGTAAACAGATGGGGATCCTGCAGCACCATGGAAAGACTGCGGCGCAGGTCGGCCTTTTTGATCTTATTGATGTTGATGCCGTCGTAGCGGATCTTGCCGTCGGGCACGTCGTAGAAGCGGTTGATCAGGTTGGTGATGGTGGTCTTGCCTGCACCCGTAGAGCCTACGAAGGCGATCTTCTGACCGGGCTTGGCGTAGAGGGACACGTTTTTCAGAACGGTCTTTTCGGGAACGTAGCCGAAGGTGACGCCGTCCAGCTCTACCTTACCCTTGACCTCGGTGTAGGTGACGGTGCCGTCCGCCTTGTGGGGATGGCGCCATGCCCAAAGACCCGTGCGGTGATCGGTCTCACGCAGGTCGCCGTTTTCGTCCCGCTCGGCGTAAACGAGGGTCACGTAGCCGTCGTCCGTCTCGGGCTTTTCATTGATCACGCGGAAGATGCGCTCGGCACCTGCCAGCGCCGTCAGGATGGAGTTGACCTGCTGAGAGATCATGCTGAAGGGGCGGGAGAACTGGTTGGAATAGGTGAGAAAGGCAATAAGACTGCCGATGGAAAGCTCGTTGGGAAGCAGAATGGCAAGAGCCGCGCCCACGGTAGCCACCACGGCGTAATTGACGTGGTTTAAGTTGTTCATGATGGGCATGAGGATATTGGCAAAGGTATGGGCACCCGTGGCGGCGTGACACAGATCCTCGTTGAGCTTGTCAAAGCCATCCTTGGCGGCCTTTTCGTGGCAGAAGACCTTGACCACCTTCTGTCCCTCGATCATTTCCTCAATATAGCCGTTGACCTTACCCAGGGCGGCCTGCTGACGGATGAAGAAGCGGGCGCTTTTTCCACCGATGGTCTTGGTAGTCCAGGTCATCACAAGAAGGCTGCAGATCACAACGATGGTCAACTGCCAGGAGGTAAAGAGCATCACCACAAAGAAGCCCACCACGGTGATGAGACCGGAGATGATATTGGCCACGGAGTTGGAGAGCATTTCACGAATGGTATCCACGTCGTTGGTGTAAAGGCTCATAAGCTCGCCGTGGGTATGGGTATCGAAAAAGCGCACGGGAAGACGCTCCATGCTGTTGAACAGATCCTTGCGGATGCGGAACAGCGCGCGGGTGGAGATGCTCAGCATCAGACGGGCATAGACCCAGGAGCAAAGGGCACCCAGACCGTAGACCAGACCCATGCGCACCAGCATGAGGATGAATTTGCCCATGAGAGCGGCGTTATGGGGATCCTGCACCAGAGGGGCGATGCCATCGTCGATGACGGGCTTTAAGAGACTGCCGCCGATGACCTGAGATAGAGAGGTCAGGGCGATACAAACGAATACGGCAATGAGAAGGAAGCGACTTTCCGACAGATAGGAGAAGATGCGCTTTAAGGTACCGAGGACGTTCTTCGGCTTTTCGGGGGGTCTTTTTGCGGGCGGCATTATTCCTCTCCTCCTTTCTGCTGGGAATGATAGACCTCTTGATAGATCTTGCTGGTTTTCAAAAGCTCCTCGTGGGTACCCACGGCAGAGATACGGCCGTCGTCCATGACCACGATGCGATCCGCATCCATGACGGAGCTGATGCGCTGAGCAATGATGAGGCAGGTAGTATGAGCCAGGTTTTTCTTAAAGGATGCACGGATGCGGGCGTCGGTGGCGGTATCCACGGCGCTGGTGGAATCGTCCAAAATGATGATCTTGGGCTTTTTCAGAAGGGCGCGGGCGATACAAAGTCTTTGCTTCTGTCCGCCGGAAACGTTGACGCCGCCCTGTCCCAGCTCGGTCTCGTAGCCGCCCGGGAAGGAGGTGATGAAGCCGTGAGCGTCTGCGTTGCGGCAGGCCTCCTCGATCTCCTCTTGGGTAGCGTTTTCGTTGCCCCAAAGGAGGTTTTCGCGGATGGTGCCCGAGAAGAGCACGTTCTTCTGCAGTACCATGGCAACGCTGTCGCGCAGAGTGCTGAGGGGATACTCCTTCACGTCTCTGCCGCCCACCAGCACTCGGCCTGACAGGGGATCGTACAGACGGGGGATCAATTGCACGAGGCTGGTCTTGGCACTGCCCGTGCCGCCGATGATACCGATGGTCTCGCCGCTCTTGATGGAAAGCTCGATCTCGGTCAGATTCAAGTTATTGGGATCCTTGTGATAGGAGAAGGAGGCCTTTTCAAAGGTGATGGAGCCGTCTGCCACGGTGAGGGCAGGGTCGGCCTTGTCGTCATTGATATCGGGCACCTCGTCCAGCACCTCGGTGATGCGGCGGGCGGCGGCAATGGAAATGATCATCATGATAAAGAGCATGGACAGCATCATAAGAGAATTGAGGATCTGTCCGATATAGGTCAGAAAGCTTGCAAGCTTACCCAGCTCAAAGCTTCCGCCGATGACCATCTTACCGCCTAAAAACAGCACGGCGATGATGCAGGCGTACATGGTCAGCTGCATGACGGGACCGTTTAAGATAATGACCTTTTCCGCTCGCTTCTGTGCGGTGCGTACGTCGTCTGCGGAAACGTCAAACTTTTCGATCTCGTGCCTTTCGCGCACAAAGGCCTTCACAATACGAATGCCGATGAGGTTTTCCTGCACGGTGGCGTTGAGCGCATCGTATTTTTTCAGCATTTTCTTGAAGCGGGGATGAGCCGTGGAGGAAATGAGCCACAGAGAAATGCCCAAAACGGGAATAGCCACGAGGAAAATGCCCGCCAGGCTTGCCTTCACCCGCACGGCCATGATCACCGCGCCGATGAGCATCATGGGAGAGCGCACCGCAGAGCGGATGAGCATCATGAAGGACATTTGCACGTGGTTAACGTCGGTGGTCAGACGGGTGACCAGCGAGGAGGTAGAGAAATGATCCACGTTGCCGAAGGAGAAATCCTGCACCTTGGCAAAGAGGGCGCCCCTCAAATTCTTGGCAAAGCCCATGGATGCCTTGGCGCCGAAGGTGCCGCCCAGGGCACCGCAGGCCAAGGAAACAAGACACATGCCCACCATGAGAAGGCCGCGCTTTGCCACGTACCAAACACCCATGCCTCCCGTGAGGCCGTTGTCGATAATATCCGCCATAACAAGCGGGATCATGACCTCCATAAGCACCTCGCCCACCATGACAAGGGGGGTGAGAATGGCATAGATCTTATACTCCTTTACGTAGGAGAGCAGTTTTTTGATCATAAGCTGTCCCTTTCTATTTGTTCTAAATTCTCCATCATGCGCAAAAGCAGACTCTTTGCCTGTGACCTTTCCTCGGGAGAAAAGCCCGACAGGAGCCTTGCCTCCAGAGAGTGGATAAAGCTTTTCAGCTCCACGTCCAGTCCCTTTCCCTTCTCGGTGAGGCGCACCCGTTTGATGCGGGCATCCTCCTTGGAACCGAAGCGCTCGATGAGGCCGCTTTTTTCCATATTTTGGAGAAGCCCCGTCACGCTGGAGCGGCGGATCTCAAAGACATCCTCCAGCTCCCGCTGAGAGACCTCGCCCTCGGGAGAGGTGGAAACGTAAACAATGACGCGGAGCTGACTGACGGTGATGCCGTGCTTGGCCAAATTCTCATCCCCCAAGCGGCGGAAGCGATTGGCTACGCCCTGCACGGCTCTGCCGAAGCGGAAGTTTTCGTCCCTGCATTTTCTGTCCTGTTCCATGCTGATCTTCCTTTCGTTCATTTTGTTCGGAGCCTAATTGTTCGCAACCTAACAAACTGCTTTACATTATATCCCTTCTCCCCTCCTCTGTCAAGGGGAAAAGAGGCGGAAAATGCGCTTTTTTCATTTGTTTTTGAAAAACAAAAAACCGCCTCGGAAGGTTGGTTGCGATCAGGGATGATCGCAACCAACAATGATATTTTTCCTTACGGAAAAGCGAAATGTTTCCTTGCGGAAACGTGAAATATTGCTGTCGCAATGTGAAATATGTCCGAAGGGCATGTTGATGTAAAAAATACTCCGTTGTTTTTCAACGGAGTATTTTTATTCCTTCATATTTTCGAAGAAAATATTTCACGGGCAAAGCCCATTTCACTCGTCGCAGACGAATTTCACAGATTTGCACGGCAAA
>JAFQMA010000036.1 GCA_017414535.1 Clostridia bacterium
AGATAGGCGTAGAGATTTTCCAGCACCACGTAATTGATATCCGTGCCCAGATGGCGCACGGAGGCATCCAAAAGGTGAAGATCATTCTGAATGCAGACGGTCTTAAAGCGGGTGCCTGTGGTGGAGTAGAGCTTCGTACCCTCTCCGCCGTATTTTAAATTGATAGCATCCACGTACTGCATCAATTCCAGTGCCTTTTTCTTGCCGACGTATTCAAAAAGCGTGCCGCCGAAATCGTTGGTAATATTATATTTTCCGTCGGAGAAGGCGCCGGCACCACCGAAGCCGCTCATAATGGAGCAAGACTTACAGCCGATACAGTTTTTGACCTTCTCACCGTCGATGGGACAACGGCGCTCGGCCAGAGCATGCCCTGCTTCAAAAACAGCCACGCGCAGTTCGGGCTTGCGTTGCATCAGCTCGTAAGCGGCAAAAATGCCGCCGGGGCCTGCCCCGATGATAATGACGTCGTAATTCATGTTTGTTCATCCTTTGAAATCTGTATTGGGCTTTCCCCAACCTTTTTTATTATACACTTTTTTTAGAAAAGCGCAAGGCTTGTGCTTCAGGTTTTTCACGAAGATTAAAAAGAGCAGTCAAGAGGCTTGCCGTTACCACCAGAGCCGTTCCCAGGATCATGCGGATACCGAAGGGCTCGTAAAATACGAGAATGCCGATGACGGTGCTCGTAATAGGCTCCAGCGTGCTGAGGATGGAGGCGATCTCCCCTCCCACCAGGAAGGTGCTCTCCTGAAAGAGCACCACGGCACCCGTGGTAACGAGAAGGGAAAACAGAACGCTCATCCCCCAGCCAAGGAGCGTAGAGGGCAAAGCGAGGCTTCCCGTTGCAAGGCAAAGAATAAACGATGCGACACAGCAGCCGAGCAAGGATATCATGCCAACAGAGGGAAGAAGGCACGCTTTGATCTTCAGCGTCTCCCTCTCCCGCAGAGCAAGAAGCTCCAAGGGGATGAGGGAAAAAAGATTTCTGAGGAAGACCAGCGTAAGAGGATTGACTCCATCGGCATAGATATGCTTTGCCATGAGGGGCATACAGCCGTAAATAACGGCGGAAAGGACGGCAAAAAGATAGCCTTTTACTGTTTGATTCATTGAGGTTTACCTAAGCTTTGTTCAAGGGCAGCCTTCGGACAGATGCTTACGGAAGTCCGCAGGACAGTTCGTTTTTTTATAAATACAGAATCGGGATCGCACTCCAACCGTGGCAGAGGCTGCCCGCACCGTCAAAGGCTTCGGCTCCCTCCTTAACCTCCCAAACGGTGGTTGCACCCGCTTCTACCATAGGGCGATAAGCGGAATAAATATCTTCCTTTATCCAAGCTCGATAGGCAGGATCGATCTGAAGAAGGGCATCGTACAAAAAGCCCTTCATGCTCAGAGAGCAAGGGGTAGCCTTACCTTGAACCAAGGCCTCGGCCATGGCGCGCCGCTCATTCTCCTCGGGAACGCCGGCCAAGATGGCAAGGGCATTTCCCAAAGCGGTATCATCCGCTCCGCCCAGCGTCATGGAAAAGAGGCCCCGCTTTTCATTCCAAAAGGCCTCCTTAATACTTTTTTTCATAACAGCCCTCTCCTCTTCGGCTTCAAAGGGGAGACGGAGACGGCGAGCAATATACGTCATGTGCCCCAAGGCCAAAAGATACAGACAGTTCAGCACCAGATCGGGCGCGGAGACGGTGGCACCGATCTCCTCCTGCAAATGGGGCGACCAATCGTAAAAATTCCAATGGCTCGGGTGGGGAAAGGAATACAAAAGTGAGGCCTTCTTTTGCTTTCGAAACACCGAAAGAAGCGTCCGGAGCTTACCGAAGACATCGTATCCCAAGGAAAGATCGTCCGTTTCCTCCAAATATTCCCGTACCGCCGTAAAATAATGCAGAGAAAAGGAAGGAATGGCCAGCGGCGTGCCTCCGGGATAGGTAATGGAAAGAAGCCCATCCGCCCGCCGATCTTGTGCAATAAGGCGAAGGGCGGCCGCAGCGTACGGCGCATTTTTCCCTTCAAACACACGATAGCCGCAACGCATTTGGTTGCGCCCGTCAAAAACGTAAAGAGCCTGCTCCCGCCACGGAGTATCCACGTAGTGCTCCATCAGGCATAGCTTTAAGGTGCGCACGCAAAGATCGTAAATTCTTTGATCCAGCGGATCCTCAAAAGTAACGGGAAGAGCACGCACGGGATATTCCTGCGGCAAAAGCCCAAGGCCCTTCAACTGCACGGGAGCCTCGCAAAAAAGCTCCAAATAGCGGCAGCCCAGACGAAGCATATAATTCACGTAACGGTTTTCTCCGCCGTGAGCCACATATTCAAAGCTAAAATCACGCTTTCCGATTCGGCGCGGCACGTGACCGCCATCCAAGCGCTCTCCCCAGCACACCGTAATTTTTTGGGGCTGATCCGTAACCAAATGCAGGATCGGCAGTCCAACCCGCTCCTCCCCCAGATCCACAAGAAAGCGAGTTTTCTCCGCCTTCAGTACCGTCCCCACCGCGGCTTCCCCCACCGAAGATTTCAAAACGGGGCGCGGAAGAAGAGTGCACTTCTTTTTCACGGGGATGGCGGGATAAAAGGGTGTTTCGGCGGCGGTGGCATCATATAAAAAGCTCTGCCCAAGCTGGGCGGTGATGATTTTTCGATAATTTCCCTTATAATAAGGATTTTCACGGCACAGCGTATTTTCACCGCTACTACACAAAAGGGCTCCGTCCCGCTCGATCTCGTATAACAGACCTGCGGCGGCAGGGCGGTAACGGGAGGAGGCGATCCCCACGTGCCACACGGTAAAAAGAACGGTATTTTCTCCTTCTGACAGATACGGGGTCAGATCCACGGTATCGTAGCTTTTCGCATGCTCAAAATCGCCGTACTGATTGGAGGAAGCATAGTGCCCGTTGACAAAAAGGGTGTAGTCTCCATCGCAGGAGACACGGCAAAGAACCTTTCCCTGACTGTAGTAAAAGCGATCGACAAAATCGCCGTAGGTATCGGGCACAGCCGTTTCGGTGTACCATATCCACGCGGCCTCGGAAAATACGCATTCCATCGATCCTTCTCCTTCCCTTTCTTTCCAAAGACGTTTCTTTTTTCATCATAGCACAGTTCCCTTCTTTTGTAAATAGAGCCTTCTCCCGTTCCGAGGGACTTGACAAAATTGGAGCTGAGAGATATAATAACAATCGATATATAACGCTCGTTATTGCGAAAGGAGGGTGCCTATGCCCCCGAAGGTGAAGGTGACAAAGGAAGAGATCGTTCGCGCTGCAACGGCGCTGGTGAGAAAATACGGAGAGGAGGCCTTGGGCGCGCGGGCGCTGGCGGCGGAGCTCTGTTGCTCCACCCAGCCCATTTTCTCCAATTTCACCTCCATGGAGGAGCTTCGCCTTGCTGTGATCGATGAAGCTGAGCGCATCGGCGAGGAATACATAAAAAAAGAAACGGACAGCGGGAAGTATCCCCCCTACAAGGCAAGCGGCATGGCTTACATACGCTTTGCGGGAGAGGAAAAGGAGCTTTTCCGCCTCCTTTATATGCGGGATCGCACGGACGAGCTCATCCCCGAGCATACGGGGCTGGGCGATCGCATGGAGGGAATGGTACAAAGCCAGACGGGACTGGGAAGCGAGGAAGCCAGGATCTTCCACTTGGAAATGTGGGCCCTCGTTCACGGTATCGCCGTCATGCTGGCCACGGGTTATCTGTCTCCGGAGGAGGAATTGATCTCTCGCATGCTGACGGATGCCTATCAAGGATTGAAAGAAAGATTTGTAAAGGAGGGATGAGATGTACGCCATTGAAACGCGGGGACTGACTAAGCAATATAAGGATACCCTCGCGGTGGACTGCTTGGAGCTTTCCGTTAAAAAGGGCGAGCTTTTAGCTCTTTTGGGTGTGAACGGAGCGGGAAAGACCACCACTGTCAAAATGCTCTCCTGCCTTACCCGACCCACGGAGGGTGACGCTATCCTGAACGGAAAAAGCATTGTGAAGGAAAGCGGAGCCGTCAAAGAGATGATCGCCGTTTCCCCGCAGGAAACGGCGGTGGCGGCAGGGCTGACCGTGCGGGAAAACCTTGCCTTTATGTGCGGGATATACGGTCTTTCGGGAGAAAAGCGGGAGGAAAAGATCGCCTATTTGGCATCGCGCTTCGGGCTTGATTCCGTCATGAAGAAAAAGGCGGGCAAGCTATCGGGCGGCTGGTGCCGCAGGCTGAGTATTGCCATGGCACTGATCTCGGAGCCCGAGATCCTCTTTCTGGACGAGCCAACACTGGGGCTGGACGTTTTGGCAAGGAGCGATCTGTGGGAGCTGATCGGTGAGCTGAAGGGAAGCATGACCATTATCCTGACCACCCATTATATGGAGGAGGCGGAGGCGCTCTCCGACCGCGTTGCCATTATGAAGGACGGCAGACTCCTGATCTGCGGTACGGCGGAGGAGCTGAAGAACAAGGCGGGAACGGATCGATTTGAGGAGGCCTTTGTGCGCCTCGTAAGGGAGGGAACAAAATGAGAATGCTGACCCTTGCGGGAAGAAACGGCAAGGAGATCCTGCGTGATCCCATCAACCTGGCCTTCGGACTGGGCTTTCCTCTGGTGCTTTTGGGACTTCTGCAGGCCATTCAGGCCAATATCCCCGTGGCACTGTTTGAGATCGGGCATCTGACCCCGGGTATAACGGTATTCGGCCTTTCCTTTCTGACACTGTTTTCCGCCACCGTCATTGCCAAGGACAGAGGCTCCTCCCTGCTTCAACGGCTTTATACCACACCCCTGACCCCGTGGGATTTTATTTTTGGCTATACCCTTCCCCTTCTCCCCATGGCGCTGGTGCAGGGCGCCGTCTGCTATCTGGCGGCTTGGCTTTTGGGGCTGAAGATGAGCCTTGGCGTTTTATACGCCCTTCTTGGGTTGATCCCCATTTCCCTTTTGTATATCGCCTTGGGACTGTTATGCGGAAGCGTGCTGACAGACAAGCAGGTAGGCGGCATTTGCGGAGCCCTGCTGACGAACCTTTCCGCGTGGCTATCGGGCATTTGGTTCGATCTGAATTTGATCGGCGGTGCCTTCCAAAAAATTGCCGATGCCCTCCCCTTCGTACACGCGGTGGAAATGGAGCGAGCACTTCTCAAGGCAGACCTCTCCTCTGCCCTGCCCCATCTTTGGTGGGTGCTGGGGTACGGGACCGTCCTGATCGCCCTTGCGACGGTACTGTTTTTAAGACAAATGAAGCGGCAATAAGAAAAGAAGAACAAGCAATGCTTGTTCTTCTTTTTCTATTTTTTGGAATAGACGTGCATTCCCACGCCGTGATCCCGAATGAGGATATCCTTGGGCAGACGGGAGAACTTGAAGGCAACAAACAGATCCCCTGCCGCACCTGAGAGATTGGAGATCTGAATGGAGTAGACCACCCAGAACCAGGAGGTGGGAACGCAGGGAGTGATCAGCGCCAAAACGATGCCCCACAGCACCACGGGCGCCAGTGCAATGAAAATATAGGAGGCCCTATCGTAATAATCGTCACTGCCCGCAAAGGCATACAGGCCGGTAAAGCCGTATTTTACCTTTCTTGTACCGCAAAGCTTCATGGCCATGCCGTGCACCAACTCGTGCAGGACCATATACATGACTAAAAGAAGCATAAGCACCGCAAAGCGCGTAAAATACACCGCTAAGCCCTGCTCCATATCAAAGAGCGTCCAAATGGGGATGGAAAAATGCACGGGAACGGCAAGGATCACACCGATCACAACGGCAAGGAAATTAACGAAAAGCGCCAGCTTTTTATTCTTTTGCAGATCGACGGAATAGATCTCCTCGTATCCCTCGGGGAGCTGAGTCAGAGCTTTCATTGCATTCCCTCAGGCAAGGTCTGCCTTGCCGCTGCGAACGGCCTCAAAGTCCTCGAGAATTTCCTTGGAGGGAGCCTTGGTCAGAAGAGAGACTGCCACGATACAAACGGAGGAGAAGATAAAGGCGGGAAGCAGCTCGTAGATGGAAAAAACGCCGCCCAGCTCGCTGATGACCAGCTTCCAAAGGAATACCATGGCACCGCCGCCGATCATGCCGGCGATGGCGCCGGCCTTGGTGGTGCGCTTCCAGAACAGGGAGAAGAGCATCAGCGGGCCGAAGGTAGCACCAAAGCCAGCCCAGGCAAAGGACACGATCTGGAAGATCACGCTGTTCTCGTCCAGCGCAATGACAACGCCGATCAGCGCCAGCACCAAAAGGGTAACGCGAGAGACCAGCATGACCTGCTTATCGGTGGCGTTCTTCTTGAAGATGCCCTGGAAGATATTCTTAGAGAAGGCGGAGGCCGCAATGAGCAGATAAGAATCGGAGGAGCTGATGGTAGCGGCCAGTATACCCGCCATGACGAAGCCCGCTAAAATGGCAGGCAGCGAACTGGTAGCAAGGGTGATGAAGATGTTTTCTGCGGCGGACTTGGTCAGGTGCGCCACGGGGAACAGCTGACGGCCCACAATGCCGATAAACACGGCAACGGTCAAGGAAATGACCACCCAAACAGTGGCAATACGACGGGAGCGCTTCAGCTCCTCTTCCTTACGGATGGCCATAAAGCGAAGCAGTACCTGAGGCATACCGAAGTAGCCCAGGCCCCACGCCATCATGGAGCAAATGGTCAAAAGGCCGTAATCGGAAGCGGCACCGAAGAGGGGGACGCCGCCCTCAACCACCTGCTGACCCGCCTCGTTCAGGGTAGGTGTGGCAAGGCCGAAGAATTCCAGGAAGCCGGGGATCTCTTGGGCGTTACTCAAAACGGCGCCGAGACCGCCCGCCTGCACCGTACCGATCACAACGATGACGGTAAGGGCAATGATCATCACGATGGCCTGCATAAAGTCGGAAATGCTTTCGGCCAAAAAGCCGCCGAGGAGCGTATAAAGCACTACGAACACGGCACCGACAATCATCATGATCTTATAATCCACACCGAAGAGAGTGGAAAAGAGCTTGCCGCAGGTAACGAAGCAGCTGGCCGCATAAACGGTGAAAAATACGAGAATAAAGGCACTCGCAATGAACATAATGGTCTTTTTCTTCTCTCTGAAGCGGTTGGAGAAGAATTCGGGCAGGGTGATGGAATTGTTGGCACGAACGCTGTAGCGTCTCAGGCGCTTGGAAACGATGAGCCAGTTGATATAGGTGCCAACCGCAAGGCCAATGGCAGTCCACGCGGCATCCGCAAGACCGCACCAATAAGCCACGCCGGGCAGACCCATGAGAAGCCAGCCGCTCATATCCGAGGCCTCGGCACTCATAGCTGTGACCCAAGGGCCGAGAGAACGGCCACCGAGGAAATAAGCCTCGGAGCTTTTATTGGCGCGCTTGGCATAGATCACGCCGATGCCGATCACGATGGTCATATAAACGGCCATGGCGATCAGGATTTGCAAGGTTTTTCCGTCCATATCGAAGGTCCTTCCTAAAAACAGAATAATAGAAATACTACCGTTATTTTACCAGAAATCACACCGCATTGCAACAATAAAATATCAACGCTCCGGAGTATGAAAAAGCATTTGGCAATTCGGTAGATGCCGCTCCGTTACGGCACGGCATATCCTATAACACATGACGCTTAAGGAGGTGATAATTTGAGCAAATGGAATTCTTGTCATAACGATGATAAAAACCGTCATGTAAACGGCAACGGAAATGCCCGTCAAAGAGACTGTATCGATACCGAACAGGCTTGTGACTGCGGTTGCCAAAACGATTCTTGTGCAAAGGAACGTTCCTGTAACTGCCCATCTCGTCATAATGCAAATCGGATAAGCTTTAAAATAAAGGCAAAAAAGGGCGGTAGCACTTGATGTGCTACCGTTCTTTTCAAGATCATTCTCTGTTTTTCATCTCAAAGATCAGTTTTTCCAAGTATTTTTCTATATCTTCCTTCGGAATTTTCCAAGAATGATTCATCACGTCCCGCTCTGCTCTTGGAAAAAGGCCTTCTTCGCACATATCAAAAATTACGCTTTGTGGCAATCCGAGAATTTCAGCCACGTTCTTTGCCTCATAGTATTCCATATATTCCCCCCCCTGCTTGTCAATCATAGACAGTTTACGTCTATTTGTCAATAGAAAGTTTCTATCTATGGCAAAATAAAGCCGTGGGAGGTGAAAAGATGAAGATAAGCTTTAGCGAAAAGATCCGCGGGCTTCGCGAGGATGCAGATCTGAATCAAACGGAATTGGGAAAAGCGGTTGGCATGACACAGCGCAAAATTTCCTATCTTGAATGCGGGAAATACGAACCGAACATGGGGGACATCATCGCTCTTTGCCGTTTTTTTAAAGTCTCTTCCGATTACCTTTTGGGCCTTGATGAAAAATAAGCCGTTAAAATTCACGGCTTATTTTTTTCGTTTAAAGTAAATCACAGAGAGCTGCAAAATTTTTCCTTAAAATCAAAGACGACCTTTTTGAGCGTATAGTCGATTCGCCTGTCACAAAAATCAGATATATGCTTAGGGATAGATTTATAATAAGCCTCAGCAATGCCTCTGGCAATGCACGCCTCGGTGTCGGCATCTCCTCCGAGGGAGATCGCATTTCTGATGGCGCTTTCATAATCGTTGGATTCAAAAAATGCAATAATGGCAGGCGGCACGCTATAGGACGCGCTGCTGTTGAATACGTAAGCACCTCTGATTTCACTCAGTTTTTTTGAAAGATCATAATGGAACATCTTCTCCAATACGCTGCGAATGAGCTCCTTACTCTCTCCTTTCCGCGCAAGGAAAACCGCCGTGGCAACCGCCCCTGCGGCCTTGATCGCTTCCCTGTTGTGATGCGTATAAAAGCACCCTGCTTTTACCTGAAGAAGGATCTGATCTATCGTTTCATAAGCATAGCCCATGGGCACCGCGCGCATGGCAGCCCCATTGGCATAGCTTCGATTGATTTTAAACGAATCGGCTCTTGCCCACTCCGAAAACATATTACCAAAGCCGGCGTGAGGATAATAGGAATAATATTGGCGAAGCTGGCCGGCATACTCCAGTCCCCTCTTACGCACGGCCCAACGGGTGATGGGGCTTGGATTATTCAGGATCGCTTTACAAACCGCAACGGTCAAAACGGTATCGTCCGTAAACGTGCTGTCTTTTTGAAATTCAAAATCGTAATCCTTTGTGCAATGATTCTCATAATACGAGCCAATAACATCGCCGTATATTGCGCCGAACATAAGCTCACCTCCTTTTGCAGTATAGCACAAAGTGACACGAAGTGCAACATTGACGACACAAGCCGTACGACATTGCGTCCTTGCGGACGCAAGCACAATAAAAATCCCCCCGTTTAGTAGGTTGGACTTAGGGAAAAGCCCAACCTACAATGAAATAGATTTGCCGTGCAAATCTGTGAAATTCGTCTGCGACCAGTGAAATGGGCTTTGCCCGTGAAATATTTTCTTCGAAAATATGAAGGAATAAAAATACTCCGTTGAAAAACAACGGAGTATTTTTTACATCAACATGCCCTTCGGGCATATTTCACATTGCGACAGAAATATTTCACGTTTCCGCAAGGAAACATTTCGCTTTTCCGTAAGGAAAAATATC
>JAFQMA010000037.1 GCA_017414535.1 Clostridia bacterium
CACCCCCTCTTATGCCGGCTACCTTGCCGAAAGCATCCACGAGCGCGACCTGCGCGATCAGATCAAGCTGAAGGCAGGCATCTTCGGTGCCGAGGCCTGGAGTGAGGAAATGCGCCGCGATATTGAAAAAAGTCTCGGCATCAAGGCCTACGATATTTACGGTCTGACCGAAATTTCCGGCCCCGGCGTTGCCTTCGAGTGCGAGGAGCAGACGGGCATGCACGTCAACGAGGACCATTTTATCGCCGAGATCATCGATCCCAACACAGGAGAGGTTCTGCCCGAGGGTGAAAAGGGCGAGCTGGTATTCACCTGCATCACCAAGGAGGCCTTCCCCCTGCTTCGTTACCGCACCCGCGACATCTGCGTGCTGACCCGCAAGCCCTGCTCCTGCGGCAGGACCCACGTTAAGATGGCCAAGCCCATGGGTCGCAGTGACGATATGCTCATCATCAAGGGCGTCAACGTATTCCCCAGCCAGATCGAGACCGTGCTCATCGAGCAGGGCTATCAGGCAAACTACCAGATCATCGTGGATCGCGAGAACCATTCCGATACGCTGGAGGTCCTGGTCGAAATGACGGCGGAGAACTTCTCCGACTCCCTCTCCCGCATCAGCGAAATGGAAAAGAGCCTCGTGGGCGCCATGAAGGCCATGCTTGGCATCTACGCCAAGGTGAGACTGGTCGCTCCCAAGACCATTGCCCGCAGTGAAGGCAAGGCCGTTCGCATCATCGATAAGAGAAAGATTTAAGGAGGATTATTATGACCGTTCATCAGATCTCCGTCTTTTTGGAAAATAAGGCAGGCTCTCTGTCCGAAATTACCCGTATCTTAGCTGATAATAAGATCAATCTCCGCGCCATCTCCATTGCCGAAAGCGCCGATTGGGGCGTGCTCCGTCTCATTGCGGACGATGCGGAAAGGGCCACCGCCATTCTCTTGGAGCAGGGCTGTGTGCTTTCTATGACTCCCGTCACCGTGGTAGCCGTGCCCGACGAGCCCGCAGGACTCTCCGAGCTGCTCGCGCTTCTGGCCGAGGGCGGTATCGATATCAGCTATATGTATTCCCTCTTCACCCACCAGAACGGCAAGGCCTATATGGTCTTCCGCGTAGCAGAGGAGAAGCCCCTTCTGGAGCTTCTGGCCGCACACAATATGGCCGCCGCCTCCAAGGAGGAGCTTGGCCTGAAATAAGCCAAACAGAAAAAAGCACCGCAACGGCTACTTCTCATAAGGATGTTAAAACCCCGACAGATATTTAAGTCTGTCGGGGTTGTTTTATTCTGTTCGATAAATTGTAACTTGGTGCATTTATTCTCCCCAGAACATTGCTTCGATTTTTGCTTGATATTCATCATCAATTTCATACCAATAACTCGAAACTGGGTTATGAACAGGGTAGATAATAACGCTTTCTTTCTCAATTTCGTATGCAGATAAAATGTCTTTCATTTCTTCGATGGTTGCACCATTACCCATTAGGTTTTGGATTTCTTCTTGTGTTTTCATTCGGTTCGTTCCAGATAGAACTCCACAATGATACAAATTTCCAGCCATCTGCCACACATAGATTTCAAGACCTTTCATTGTGTCCAGATTAAAATACTCAGGATACTTTTCATAAAGCGGGTGTAGCTGAACTGGTCCATCGTATTGAATTTCATCATCACTTGGTTTTGTCGCATTTGTGTTGGTTGTTGGTTGTTGAGGGGTATCGAGTTTTGCATTTACTTTTTCTATTTGCCATAATTCATCAATGCTCTTTTGATTGTCGGGATACCAAAATACAGATGTGTTTCGGTATGTGTTATGAACAGTTTGACCGTTTTCATCTATCCCAACCATAATTTTGTTCCACACAACAATCTTGTAGGTCAAGGCATTATAATCACGGGTGCCACCATCATCGTATGTGCCTTGTGGAATAGGCAAGAATAAAACCAACAACAATGCAATCATAACAACTGTGGAAATAATAATTCTCTTTTTCATACCGATAACCTCCTTCGTCAAAATCTAATTTATCGAACTGATTCAAAAGAAGAACCAGCATCGCATTTGTACGTAAAAATGCTTTATTGGGCTATACCCAAACCCATTTTATCATAACAATTTGTATTATTCAAATTTTATTCCGACTTTGTCGGAGTGATATTATTGCCTTTTCGGCAATAGTGTTATTGAAACCTTGCGGTTTCAGTGTTATTTTATTCGCCAAACTCGGCGTAGCCGAATATCACGATGCGAAGCATCATATCACTGCGAAGCAATATCACTCGCCTTTGGCGAATAAAACTGCGAGACTTCCTTATGAGAAGTCTCGCAAGCGCGGTGCTTTTTTATTTATGGGAATCTTTCTGCGGGGAAACCTTTTTTTCAAAAAAGGTTCTCCCCGCACCCCTTCCAAAAAACTTCAGTTTTATTTTTAATTATTAAAACTAAAAGTTTTTGGAAAAGACGTCAGTTAATGGAAATGAGGGGATCGGCCTCGCCCTGAACCTGAGGAAGCTGACCGTTCCACTTTTCGATCTTCTTGTTTTCGATAACTTCCTTAGTCAGGGATTCGCTGAGGGTCTTGTTTGCCTCGGCCTCGGCCTGCGCCCTGATGCGGATGGATTCTGCCTCCGCCTGCGCGTTGGTAATGGCGGTCTGCTTCTCCGTCTCCGCCTTCAGAAGCTGCTGCTGCGCCACCTGCTTCTCCTCGATCGCCGTAATAAAGGCCTCGGAAAAGTCAAAGTTGAGAATGTTCACGTCCGTCACGTACAGACCGTCACCGTTGAGCTTCTCGTTGAGCCCTGCAATGAGCCCGTCGGAAATGATGGCACGGTTGGTCACGCTCTCCTCGGCGGTGTACTGGGCAGTAATGGCCTTCAGCACCTCGTTGACGGCGGGCACCATGAGCACGCTCTCGTAGGTGGTACCGATGTTCTTGTAAATGGCGTCACTCTTAGCCCCGTCTACGCGGTAGTTGATGGCAAGGGTGGTGGAAACGGTCTGCAGGTCCTTGGAAAAGGCCTCGGTAATGACCTCCAGCTTTTGCACGCGGTTATTGATCTGCACCACCTGCTGCACGAAGGGGATCTTGAAATGCAATCCCTCGGGCAGGACACCGTCGTTCACCTTACCTAAGGTCACCACCACGCCCGTGTGACCTGCGCTTACCACGGCCACGGAGCTGACCCCCACCACGATCAGCGCGATCAGGATCACGGCGGCGATGATGACAGTCGTTGTTTTTCCTTTGTTCAGTATCATTGTTTTTACTCCTTTTCGGTTTTTCTTATTATAATTTCATTTTATGAAATCATTTTTAATTCATGCGGTCACGTCGTTGCGGCGCTCTCCCCGCAGAAAGGCACGGAGATTCTCCTCCACCTCGCCCTTCAGGCGAAGTCTCGTTTCGTAAGGCGCCCAAGCCACGTGGGGCGTGAGGATGCAGTTGTCAAGTCCCTGCAGGGGGCAATCCTTCCGCATGGGCTCCTCCTCTAAAACGTCCCCCGCGAAGCCGGCGATCTGCCCCTCGGAAAGGGCCTTTGCCAGAGCCGCCTCATCCACCACGGGTCCGCGGGAGGTGTTGATGAGATAGGCCGTCCTTTTCATGAGACGAAGGGTCTTTTCCCCAACAAGGCCGCGCGTTTCCCCATTCAAGGGACAGTGCAGGGTAATAAAATCGCTTTCGCGGAAAAGAGTCTCCCGATCCACGAAACGGTAAGGCACGTCCTTGGGACTGCGGGAGGTATAAAGGATCTCCATGCCGAAGGCCTCGGCAAGCCCCGCTACCCGTCGGCCGATCTCTCCCAAGCCCACGATGCCAAGCTTCTTCCCCCGCAGCTCCGCAATGGGATAGGGGAAATAGCAGAACAGCTCGCTCCTCTTCCAGTCGCCCCGTCGGGTGGAGGCATCGTACCGAATGAGGCTGGTAGCAAATTGCAGAATAAAGGCAAGCACCAGCTGGCTCACCGCATCGGTGGAGTAGGAGGGCACGTTGGTCACCGTAATGCCCCGCTTTTTTGCCGCAACGGTATCCACGTTGTTGTAGCCCGTGGCGGTCAGGCCGATATATTTTAACTTGGGACACTGTGCCATGATCTCGCTTGTCATAAGCACCTTGGAGCAAAGCACCGCATCACTGTCCCCAATCAGACGGGCAACCTCCGCGGGATCGGGCTTGCCGTAAAAATGCAGTTCCCCCAGATCCTGCAGGGAATCCAAGGTAATGTCCTCCCCGCAAAAGCTTTTGGATTCAAAAATGGTGATCTTCATGAGTCACTCTCCTCTCTTGTCCTTATTGTAGCATATTTTCCCCGCCTTTACCAGCCCGAAACGGAAGAAAAAATACCCTCTGCGAGAGAGAAACGACGCTCTTTTTCCCCTTTTCGGCCAATTTCCGAATAATTTTCGCAAAATTCGGCCAATTCCCGCCTTTTTTGGAAAACCTTTTTCTTGAGAGAGGCTTTTTAGACAAAAAGCCCCTCTCAAATTCTCCCCGAAAACTTTTCGTGTTTTTTATTTTTTCTGTCCACACCCTTTTTTATAATAATTCAATATAAACACGAAAGGATTTTGGGGCGGGGGCTTGAGGGAGAGACCTTTTGCAAAAGTTCCTTCCCCGCAAAGGTTTTTCCAAAAAAGTCCTCCTCCCGTGAAAGCAAGTTGTAAGACTTCATTGAAAAAATAATAAATCCCCCTGCCGCCGCATAGCATGAAAGCAAATGAAAGGGGGCGGATGCGTGATTTTGACGGGTGAACCCGCCGACCTCCTTGCCCTGAAGGACGAGGCGGCGCCCCTGCTTTGCGCCTTTTTCTGGTGTCGGGGCAAGCTGATCCTGATGCCGCGGCAAAACTACGAGAAGGCTCTGCGCCGTCTCGCAGGGGAATATCAAGAGGCGTCGGGGCATAAGATGAAAAAAACGAACGCACTTTGGGAGGTCTGACATGCTGGAATTTTTCCCCGAAGGGGATCTGATCTATACGGAAGAAAACGAGGCGCGCCTCGGAGATCTGCAGGGTCTCCTTGCCGCCCAGCGGGAGGAGGCCGTCGCGGAGGCGGTGGCCCTGGGCTGTACCCGCGATCACGCCCTGCAATTTGATCTGAGCGGTATTTTGGGCATCATGCCCCGCGAGGAGGTGGCTCTGACGGAGGAGGGTGTCGCCCTGCGGGATATCGCCGTTATTACGCGGGTGGGCAAGCCCTGTTCCTTCGTCATCGACCGAGTGGAAACGGGTGCCACCCGCCCCATTGCCTATCTCTCCCGCCGCAAGGCCCAGGAAAAATGCCTGACGGAATATCTGGACACCTTGGAAACGGGGGATATCCTCCCCGCCAAGGTCACCCACTTCGAGCCCTTCGGTGCCTTTTGCGATATCGGCTGCGGGGTCATCTCTCTCCTGTCCATCGACGCCATTTCCGTCTCCCGCATTTCCCACCCCTCCGACCGCTTCCGCCGCGGGGAGAAGATCCTCTGTGCCGTCAAATCGCGGGACGATCGTCTTTTGGGCCGCCGCGGCAGGATCAGCCTTACCCACAAGGAGCTCCTCGGCACCTGGTCTGAGAACGCCGCCCGCTTTCAGGTGGGCGAAACGGTAGTGGGTATGATCCGCAGCGTGGAAAGCTACGGCATTTTCATTGAGCTTGCCCCCAATCTGGCAGGCCTTGCGGAATGGCGGGAGGGCGTCACCGTGGGAGATGCCTGCTCCGTCTATATCAAAAACATCATTCCCGAAAAAAAGAAGGTGAAGCTGGTGCTCATCGATACCTTCCGTCCCAGCCTCCGCCCCAAAACGGAGTATTTCATTACGGAGGGCAACGTGCGCGACTTCTGCTACGGCTGATTTTGCGAAAAAAATAAAATAGCCTTGCAATCCCGCTTTCTTTCCGATACAATAAGCATAGTAAAAAATTCTTTCGGAGGCAGGAAATGAGCAAGGAGCAGGACTTCAATATCCCCGATTACGGCGAGCTTTGGCGGCCGCGCTTTCATTTTTCGACCCTTGACAGCCGTGTCAACGATCCCAACGGTCTCGTTTTCGATGGAGAAAAATATCATCTGTATTACCAGTGCGTACCGCAGTGCGACACCCGTCGCGGAAAGCACTGGGGTCACGCCACCTCCACCGACCTGATCCGTTGGCGCGAGGAGGGCCTTGCCCTCTTCCCCGACGAGCTGGGAGCCATGTGGTCGGGCGGCGGCTTCATGGATCTGACGAATCGCAGCGGCTTTTTCACGAGCCTTCCCGAAAAGCGGGGCATCATCATCGCCTATTCCACCCATACTCAGCACGTGGGGATTGCCTACAGCCTTGACGGCGGAAGGAGCTTTCAAAAGCTCAGCACCACCGAGCCCGTCATCCCAAACCCCGGCCTTGAGGCCTTCCGCGATCCCTTCCTCTTTTTCCACGAGGAAAGCGGCCTCTGGAAAATGGCAATCGCCGGCAAAAAGGGCATCCTTCACATTTTCGAATCCCAAGACCTTCGTCAGTGGCACCTCTGCTCCACCGATCCTTCCGTCAATACGGAATGCCCCGCCCTCTTCCCCATGACCGTGGAGGGGAGCGGCGAGAAGAAATGGATCCTTTCCTGTGTGGGCCGTGACTATTACGTAGGCTCCTTTGACGGACAGCGCTTTTACGCCGAAACGGAGCGCCTTTCCATGCAGGAGGGCCCCGATGCCTACGCCGCCATCCCCTTTGCCAATATGCCGGACGAACGCACCGTCATGATCAGCTGGATCAACGCCTTCCATCCCGTGCCCGACGGAAAATGGAACGGCGCCTTCACCGTACCCGTTGACCTGCGGCTGGTGCATCATGGCGAGACCTTCCGCCTTCTGCAAAGCAGCGTTCCGGAGCTTTCCTCTCTCTTCGGGAAGGCGCTCCTTTCCCTGAAGGATGCTCAGCTCACAAGCAATACCGATCCCCTGAAGGGGCTGCGAGCAAACAGCTTTTTCCTTTCCCTGACGGTGGATCCCTACCGCTCCTCCCCCTTTACCCTGACCCTTTGCGAAGGCGCAGAGGAGGGGATCCTGCTGTCCTACGACCCCCGCACCCGTCTCCTTACCGTGGATCGCCACAAAAGCCGCTTCGGCCCCGAGGAGATGAGCGAAAGGAATTCCCTCTACAGTCTTTTCATCGATCCTGCCGCCGAGGAAAACGGCCTTTTAAGGCTGACCTTGCTTGTGGACGTATCCAATCTGGAGCTTTTTATCGGTGACGGCTTTTACTATTTCGTCATGCGCATCCATCCCTGCCCCGCCTCCCAAGGGCTATCCCTTCGCTTTGAGGAGGAGCTTGCCCTCAAGGCGCTGCAGGTGATCCCGTGCCGCTCCATTTTCTTTGGTGAGGCGGAGGAAGCCCTTCTTCCCACACCGCCCCTTCCCCAAGGGAAGGGCAGGCTCCCCGCGGCCGTCAGCTTCCCCGTGGACGATCTCCGCTCCATTCGCGGCGCGGCCAATGCCGCCGAGCTGGGCGAAGGCAGTGTTTTCCTCCACAAATACGGCAGTGGCGTGGGCTCCGTTCTGCGGGAGGCAGAGGATTTTACCCTGCACACTACCCTTCGCCTTCACGGCGCGGGCCTTGCCCGTATTCTTTTCCGCGCCGCAAACGCCAAAAATTATTACGCCGTCTGCTTTGACGCCCTAAAGGGCACGGTCTCCCTGGAAAAAGCAGAAGACGGCAACGTCAACTGCCTTTGCAGTGCACCCCTGTCCCCTTCCGTAGGCGCACCCATGCCCCTTTCTCTGCAGGCCAACGGCACCGCCCTCTCCCTTTCCTTAAACGGCACGCCCCTTCTTGCGGCGAAGGACGACAGCTATCGGGCAGGCCTCCTTGCCCTGTGTGTCCACGTTGCCGACGCCACCTTTGAAGAGATCCGCATCACACCGTAAGAAAGAAAAGAGACGATCCGAGGATCGCCTCATCATACCAAAACAACAAAAGGTGTTCCGCAGTAAAGCGGAACACCTTTTCGTTACAAACCACAGCAAAGGACGCCAAGGCTTACGTTACGCCTCGGTCAATTTGCTGACGGTTTCCTGCAAACAGCGCTCAAAGCTCTCGCCGTCCTTATTATCCAATAGGATCCACCGATCCACCGCGTCTTTCAACCCAAGGGGTGCCTCATCGCAAACGGTGGCCGCGTATTCCTCCCAGTGCTCCAGCTTCTTGGTATCCCGATCGGAGGATCGGGATTTCATGCGCTCGTATCTGACGGCTACGGGCACGTCCACCCAGATCAGCACCAGCTCTGCCCCCATGGCATTCGCCCTCTCCCGCCACTGTGCGATCAGAGGCGCACGTCTCAGCTCCCTACCGAAGGGCGCGGCTAACAGCACGTATTTCTCAAAGCGCAGGGTGGAAAAGGCCAGATGCAGAAGGGTCTCGTATTCCGCAGGGCGCAGATTGTCACGGTAAAAGGCACCGTCGTAGTCCATCTCCTCCCCCGCTACGGCAAAGCCTGCGCGGATCAGGGGAGCCAGATCGTCCTTATCCAACAGCACCGCGTTTCCCAAGGCCTCGGCCAAAGCCTCGGAAACGTAGGTCTTGCCGCAGGCAGGAGGCGCCGTCACCAGGATCAGTTTCTTTTCCATGTCAGCTCCCTTTCCTTAAAAACAAAAGCTTGATTGATTATACCCCGCTCCCCCGCAAGGAGTCAAGTGCGCCCTTGCAAGGAATAAAAGGCTCTTTTCCGTTTCGTTCAATGGGCAAGACAAAGCACGACCACACGCTGATCCCCTGCCCTCTTCAGTACACGGGCGCATTCACTCACACTGCTGCCCGTGGTAACGATATCGTCAATAAGCAGCACCGTCTCTCCCTCCATAGCGCGCAAGGGGACAAAGGTACCCGCCACGTTGGTACGGCGCTTCGCCGCCGAAAGCTTCTTTTGAGGACGGGGCCTGCCCTGTCGCTTCAAAAGCGGCTCAAAGAATAGTCCGCGAAGCTCGGCGAAAAGCCGCGCCAAGCACTCCGCCTGATCCATGGCGTACATGCGCCGATCGCTCCTGCGGCGGGGCACAAAGGTCACCCTGTCTATATACCTGGGCAAAAGAGAAGCAAGCCTTCTGCGGGCAAGATACGGCAGAAAGATCTCCCCCAATACGGGCAGGTCCCGCCACTTCCACTGATAGAGCAGACTTTTCAAGGCCTCTCCCTCGTAGGGGAACAGAGCGATCACCTCGTCCGCAAAGCCGTTTCCGCCGGGGCAAAGGACCCGCCTTGGGGCAAAAGTCTCCCTCAGCTCCTCGCGGCACACGGGACAAAGCCGCTCATAGCCCGCCTCGTTGCAAGCCGCGCAATGGGGCGGGATCAAAAGAAAAAGGAGCTTTTTCCCCAGGGAAAGCTCCTTCTTGTTCACTTGAGACTTATCCACGGTCCCTTCGCCTTCCCACTGCCTCGCCCATGCGCACCTTGCGCTCGTAGCCCTTGGCGGAATAGCGATAGAGCTCCTCATCGAATTCTACCCGATCCTTTTGAAACAGTAGCACGACGGTGGAGCCGCCGAATTCAAACAGTCCCTTCTCTTCCCCGCGTACGAAGCGATGAGAGCCGTGATGGTTGACGATGCGTCCCACCATCAGCGCGCCTACCTCCATCTGCACCGCCTTGCCGAAATTCTCCGTCTCCATAACGGTGTATTCACGGCTGTTGGTCTTGTAAATGGGATAACGCTCGTAGGACACGGGGTTGACGGTGTGGAGCTTGCCTTGAATAAAGTAATTCTCCCCCTTCACGCCGTTGTCAAAATAGCAATAGCGGTGATAGTCGGATACCGTCAAACGGAAAATGGCACACACACCGCCCTCAAACTCTGCCGCCAGCTGTTCGTTCTGAAGCAGAGAGGACACGGTGTAGCAGCTATCCTTAATGGTAAAGCAGGAATCCTTTTCAATGGGAAAAACTGCCAAAAGAGAGTCGCAGGGACTGATCAGGCGGGCGGGATCGGGATCGATGGGCCGCGCCTCGCTCTTTAAAGAGCGGGTAAAGAAATCGTTAAAGGAACGAAACTCGCACTTTTCCGCCTCGGTCATGTCAATGCCGTGCTTGCCTGCAAAGCGGGGCACGAAGCGGCGGGACATGCGGGAGGAAAGCACTCTGCCTGCCATGCGGGAAACACCGGGGCGAACCAGCGCTCGCAGCACCATGCGCCCGCTGCGGGTACGGTAGAGCCGCGTCTGCGCACGGGATTGCGCAGGCAGGTGATAGGGGCCGCGTTCTTTCATGCACCCAATCTCCCGCGGAAGACCAGCACCAGCGCCAGAACGGCAATCCCCAGCACAAGCACCACGAGCTTAGCCTTACCGTGGGGCTTCTTCAGGGGGAAACGCAACACCTCGAGAACGGCCAAAAGGATCATGGATCCGCTGGCCCACACTCCCGCGGAAACGGCGGGCACAAAGGATCCGATCACCAGGAGCAGAGGATAGAAGATGGCACACATGGTCACGGGCATACCCGTGTAATGGGTGCGCTTCTCGTCACGGTCGCGCACCAGCTCCTGCACGTTAAAGTAGCCAAGACGGATCACGGAGGTCAGCAGAAGCAGCCCTGCGGCGATCTTGGACAGAAGAGATCCCCCTGCCAGATCGAGGGTCACCACCGCGGGCAGAGCTCCGAAGGCTACCAGATCACAAAGGGAATCGATCTGAATACCGAAGAGCTTCTCCTCCTCGTTTCTCTTGCAACGGCCTGCCACGGCGCCGTCGAACATATCGCACACACCGGAAACGAGCAAACACAAAACAGCGGGGAAGGTACCGCCCTCGCCCATGGCAAAGGAGATTCCGAGCACGGCGGAAAATAAGCTGAGGTAGGTCAAAATCACAGAAGGATTATAATAGCCAAGCATAAAAAAAGTCCTTTCCCTTCTCGCCACAGGGGCAAGCGGTTCTAAACCAAAGCGGATTTTTTATATTCTACCATAAAAGGCGACAAGGGTCAACCTTTTTCACCGAAATTCGCCCCTTCCAAAAGTCGCCAAGGAACTTTTTTCAGGAAAGGTGTTGACATTCCGGCCGATCTTGGGTATAATAATAGAAGTCGGTGACAGGAACCATATGCCGTTGTGGCGGAACTGGCAGACGCAAGGGACTTAAAATCCCTCGGCAGCAATGCCGTACGGGTTCGATTCCCGTCAACGGCACCAATCTATATCGCGGGGTAGAGCAGTTGGTAGCTCGTCGGGCTCATAACCCGGAGGTCGTGTGGTTCAAGTCCCACCCCCGCAACCAAAAAAATGCAGTCGCTTTAGCGGCTGCTATTTTTTTGGAATGATGTTTGCCCTGTGGGCAAATGATGTCGGCAAGCCTTATGATGTTGCCCTTGCGGGCAAATGATGTGTGCCTGCGGGCACATAAGGGCAAACAGCGCATCATTGCGAGCGAAGTGAACAACATCACTGTGCCGAAAGGCACAACATCACGGCGGCGAAGCCGCTGCTTCATTGGGCAAAGCAGATGTTTTTGCTTTCACATACATCCCTCGCCTTATGAGCCCAGAGGTCGTTGTGGTAGGGGTTCCACCCCAGAGGCCAACATTGCGAACCGATTTAGATATCGGCGCAAGAAATCCAGTAACCACAACGGTTACTGGATTTTTTTATCCCATTTTTTTAAGTGAAACTCAATAGATATCCTAAGCCCAAAACGGCTTTCGGGGAGGACTTGAACTAAATTCAATAGATATCAAGGGCAGATTTTGCGATTTTTTTCGTAAAGTCTGCCCTTTTTTTGTTTTTATAAATGTTAAATGTTTGTGTCTTGGAGGTTGCGCATCGTATATGCTCTCCAACGAGAGATACATTGGAGATTGTTATCGAGGCGAAGACAGACGACTATGCGACTGGGGAGGGCCTTTCAAATCCCACCAAACGAAAGACATAGGGGAGAGTATTTTTTACTCTATATTGTTGAAATTTTGATATATATATGTTATAATTAAGTTGTAAAGTAGGTGAAAATATGAAAAAGCTTATTACTTTAACAATATTTAAGTAAAAGCTTAGGAGAAGCTATGAAACAGGTGTTATTAATTTTTTGTATTATATGTTTTTTCGTTAGCGCTTTATCCTTGTCGTTTTGTGCGCTTAATCGCTTTGGTTATAATAACGTGATGGACGGGACAGAAGATCTATACAGTAGATTACACAAAAAAATGATTGTTTCTCTCATAATCGGGATTGTTTTTGCTTTAATTGGAGCAACATGCATGTTTGGATTATGTGGATTCAAATCAAACAAAATTGATACCACAACACCAATTTTTGAAACACAAAATATAAAAAGCATTACACTGTACCGTTTGCCTGATCAACCGGACGGCATTGAAGTACCGAGTGAACATATTGAAGAAATAACAGCATGGCTTGGGACTTTTACTGTTAGTAAAAAAGTTGAAGATGTACTGTGCGGCTTGAACATGTTCACTTTCAAGATTGAATACTCGGATGGTTCGGTTGTGACAAGCGGCACGGACACAACAACAATTAACGGTGTTATATATTACACAAATAAAGGTCGACAACCTGCTTGCATCGAGGAATTGTTTAGAGTCAATTACTCTGAGGAATAACAAATTCCAATATGTGAATAAATTCAACGCCGATATCTAAATCGGTGCAACTTGCCAAATGGAAGAAGCAGATGCTTAGGCATCTGCTTCTTTGTTTTTCGGGAGCTTCCCCTGAACCGTGACCTCCGGGTTCCCGGAGGCGGGCATAGCCCGCTTTCACCGAGCTGCGCTCCTGATGTTGGCAGATACAGCAGGGACTTGCAATTTTTGCTAATAATTGTGCTTGCTTAATAAACCCACGGGCATAGCCCGCTTTCATGAGCCTGCGGCTCGAATTTTGCAGGAAGTACGGGGATACAGTATCAGATAATTGACAATTACTATAAAAAATAAGGTCAAAAGATATGACAGCTACGTACTTGAAAGAGTATGCGACGCATCATACTGTCAGATCTCCGACATCATTGATTACAGAAAGTAATCCATACTTTCTGCGAAAACCCGTTCAGCAACCATAGAATAAGGGCTTGGTATTCCAAGCCCTTATTTTTTATGGCAGTCGAGCATATTATAAAGCCTTTCACGGAGGCGCACCTCAGGAAAAGTGGCAGCCCTCCGCCACTTTAGGGATTTCAGATGAGGCTTATCTTGCTTTCTTGATTTTATAAGCCCACAAGCACGCCTATCCCTTCTCCCTTGTAAAGACGTGGTCGCCGATGGTACAGATTATCGGGAGTGTGCGTATCCATTTATTGGTGGCGGTACGCGGATTATAATAGTAGATAGCGCCGCCGCTCGGATCGACGCCGTTGATAGCATCCTTCGCCGCCTTATAGGCGCTGGAAACAGGTGCCATATTTATCTGCCCGTCGTTCACACAGGAAAAGGCGCCCGACTGATAGACGACCCCGGCAACAGTATTCGGGAAGGAGGGGTGGCGTATCCTGTTGAGCACGACTGCGCCGATGGCGACCTGCCCGGCGTAGGGCTCCCCTCGCCCCTCTGCGGAGATGACGCGCGCCAGAAGCTCATAATCCGCGGCGCCGTAGCCTCCGTAGCCGCCGTTGCTTCCGCTTGAGGATGAGGATATTCCCATAGCGGCAAGTGTCCTCGGCCCTGCGATGCCGTCCACGGTAAGTCCGTTTTTGCGCTGGAAGTACTTTACCGCCTCGTATGTCTGCTGTCCGTAGATACCGTCTACCTTCCCCTTATAATAGCCCCAATTTTTCAGCTTCGTCTGTATCTTGACGACCTCGTCACCCCTTGAGCCGTACCTCGAAAGGGCGGAAGCGCTCGCCGCACCGGCAACTGCTATGCAAAGCACCGCAACGAGGGCGATAATTCGCTTCAGGTGTATCTTTTCTGTTTTGCGTTTAGTCATAAACCTACTCCTTTCAGGGGTATTTTTCCGCAAGTCGAGGAGAATTATTCCCATCACCGGCAAAAATAAGCCCTTCTTAAAAAGAACACCGTGACGGGCGGGAAGGATGCAAAGGATAAAACAGGTAATAATGCTTTCCCGAAAAAAACATCGGTATCTGCCTTTATTTATTGCGTTGGATCGCCTTTGTCGGCAAAAAGAAAAAGTTTAGCTTACGAATTGAAGATTATTCCGCTTTCGCTTGATTATTTTTTCCCCTTGCGTTATAATAAATATGTATAGTCAGATTTTCCCGAAAAGGAGAAGATAAAGTGAGCAAAGCACCACATAAACCAAAGGTATACGGCGACGACAGCATAACCTCGCTGAAGGGAGCCGACCGCGTAAGGAAGCGTCCTGCGGTCATATTCGGCTCTGACGGCATAGAGGGCTGTCAGCACGCGGTTTTTGAAATACTCTCCAACTCCATCGACGAAGCGCGCGAGGGACACGGAAGCAAAATAATCGTAACCCGCTACCTCGACCACTCGGTCGAGATACAGGACTTCGGCCGCGGCATACCCCTCGGCTGGAATGAAAAAGAGGGCAAGGACAACTGGGAGCTTGTATTCTGCGAGCTTTACGCGGGCGGCAAGTACAAAAACAATACCGGCGAAAACTACGAATACTCCCTCGGACTTAACGGACTCGGACTTTGCGCCACGCAGTACGCCTCGGAGTATATGGATGCCGAGGTCTACTCGGGCGGTATGAAGTGGAACCTTTCCTTCCGCCGCGGCGAGATCTTCGGCGAGGTGCAGAAGGAGCCCGTGACCACCCGCAAGACGGGCACTCGCATACGCTGGCTGCCCGACCTTCAGGTATTCACCGACATCGCTATCCCGCTTGAATACTACCGCGAGACCCTCAAGCGTCAGGCGGTGGTAAACAAGGGCATACTTTTCGTTCTGCGCGACGAGATCAGCCGCGGAAAGTTCAGCGAAACGGAGTTTGTGTACGAAAACGGCATAACCGACTACGCCGCGGAGCTTGCGGGCGAAAATCCGCTTACTCCCGTCAACTTCGGTGAGACCGAGCGTATGGGACGCGACCGCGCAGACCTTGAGGAATACAAGGTCAAGATGCAGGCGGCGTTCTGCTTCTCGCGCCACGCGCACGCCGCGGAATATTACCACAACTCCAGCTGGCTGGAGCACGGCGGCGCGCCCGAAAAGGCGGTCAAGCTCGCCTTCGCCGCAAAGATAGACAGCTACATCCGTCAGCAGGGCAAATACAACAAGAGTGAATCGAAGATAACCTATCAGGACGTCGAGGACTGCCTGATTATCATTACAAACTCATTTTCCACACGCACGTCCTACGAAAATCAGACCAAAAAGAGCATAACGAACAAGTTTATTCAGGACGCGATGGCGGATTTTCTCAAGCAACAGCTTGAGGTATACTTCATAGAAAATCCGAACGACGCCGAGCTTATCGCAAATCAGGTGCTTGTAAACAAGCGCAGCCGCGAAAGCGCCGAAAAGATGCGTCAGACGATGAAAAAGGCGAACATCGAAAAGATGGACTTCACCAACAAGGTGGAAAAGTTCGTCGACTGCCGCACCAAGGATAAGACGGTACGCGAGATCTACATCGTCGAGGGCGACAGCGCACTTACCTCCTGTAAGCTCGCGAGAAACGCGGAGTTCCAAGCGATAATCCCCGTTCGCGGCAAGATACTCAACTGCCTGAAGGCGGATCTGCACCGTATATTCGACAGCCAGATAATAACAGACCTTCTGAAGGTGCTCGGCTGCGGTGCCGAGGTCAAGTATTCGGGCAAGAAGGAGGTCTCCTCCTTCGACCTCGACAGGCTCAACTGGAGCAAGGTCATCATCTGCACCGATGCCGACGTTGACGGCTATCAGATACGCACACTTATCCTCACTATGCTTTACCGCCTCGTGCCCACCCTTATTGAAAAAGGACTTGTCTACATCGCGGAGTCGCCTCTTTACGAGATCACCGCAGACAAGACCTACTTTGCGTACACCGAAAAGGAGAAGCAGGACGTTCTCGACCGCATCGCGGGGCAGAAGTTCACCATTCAGCGCTCCAAGGGACTCGGCGAAAACGAGCCGGATATGATGTGGATGACCACGATGAATCCCGAAACACGCAGGCTTATACGTGTTTCCACCGACACCGTCGAGGAAACTCAGTATATGTTCAACACACTTCTCGGCGACGATCTGCCCGAGCGTAAGGATTATATCTCCAAAAACGGCAGCAAGTACCTCGATATGACCGACGTTTCCTAACAAGCAGGCGGGCATAGCCCGCCAGCCGTGGCTGCTTTCACCGACCTGCGGTCCGATTATCGATTGCGCTTCGGGGATTTGCGGTAGGTGCGGATATTGGGGTTTATTTGATAAACCCAAGACGAAGTTTTGCCTAAAAGCCCCGATCTATCTTATTTTTCAGAGCCGCAGGCTCGCAAAAGGTGGCTATGCCACCGGCACGCCCATAAATGCGGACGCGTGTCCGCGGGTTTACTAAATAAACCCAAGATGAAGTTTTACCTAAAAACCCCGATCTATCTAAACCTAAAGGAGCACAGCCCACACAAAAGGTGGCTATGCCACCCCACGGGCAACGCCCGCTTTCATGTGGGCTGCGCCCCGATTATCGATTGCGCTTCAGGGATTTAAGATAGGTGTAATATTTGGGTTTATTAAACAAGCCCAAAGAAAATACTTACCTAAAATCCCCGATCTATCTAAAATAACAGGGCGGCACGCCGATGAATGCGGACGCGTGTCCGCCGACACGCCATGAATGCGGGCTATGCCCGAGCAAATTTTTTATTCAGGAGAACCACCATGAACGTAGACATTATTATGATCATCTTCGGCATTGTCGCCGCACTCATCCTTTTCGTTCCCACCCTTATGCTCCTTTTGCTCCCCTGCGTCAAGCGCGCAAGCGGCGGCAAAAAGGCGGCTTTCTGGATCTTCGGCTCCTTCTGCTACCTCTGCGTCGGCGGCCTTATGATGGCGTGGGCAGGTGACATAATCCAGAACAGAAGCGGCGACCTCTCTATCGTTGCCTTCTACGCATTTATGGTATTATACATTGTATCACCGTTCTTTTACATTGTTTTCTTTAGAAACAATAAATCATCAGTGGTATTTCCGATAATTATTGCATCACTTATGGGAGCAAGCGGCATCGCACTCGGGCTTGTGCCGATACTTTACGGAGTGACCACACAGTTTGGAATAGCGACGCTGATACTCGGCTGCGCGGGAATATTTATGCCTCAGCTTCTGAACGCACTTTTCTACGCACTGCTTGCAAAGCGCGCGAACACCTTCCGTCTTTCTGACGAAGGCAAGGACTACTGATAACAAAACCAAGCCGCCGAAAAGGGAGGTAAAGCCTTCTTTTTCGGCATATTTTCTTGAAAAAGGAGCATTTTATGCTTAAAAACGACATTATAGCCGCGATAGCGACACCGCGCGGAAACGCCGCAATATCCGTCATCCGCGTCAGCGGAGAAGGCGCACTTGCCATGTGCGACGGCGTATTTGCCGCCAAAAACGGGAAAAAGCTTGCCGAGATGAAGGGCTACACCTGCGCGCTCGGCGATATTATCGGCAAGGACGGAGAAGCGGTAGACACCGTTATAGCCACTGTTTTTCGAGCACCCCACTCCTTTACGGGGGAGGACAGCGTTGAATTTGCGTGCCACGGCGGTATTTTCGTTACCGACCGCTGTCTTGAAGCGCTTCTCAACGCAGGCGCACGTCAGGCGCAGGGTGGCGAGTTTTCAAAGCGCGCATTCCTGAACGGAAAGCTCAGCCTTACCGAAGCGGAGTCCGTTATGAGCGTGGTCTGCGCACAGTCTGCAGAGGCACTTCGCCTTGCAAACCGTCAGGCGGGCGGCGAGCTTGACCGCAGAATGTCCGCCTTACGCCGGAAGGCGACCGAAATACTTATACATATTTCCGCAGAGGCGGATTTCCCCGAGGAGGGAATAGAGCAATTCCCGATCAAGGAGGCTTGCGACAAGCTCCTTGAGCTGAGCGAGCGCTGTCTTGAGCTTGCAGGCACCTACGAGGGCGCACTTGCACTCACCGAGGGCATCGACACCGTCATCGCAGGAAAGACCAACGTTGGAAAGTCCACACTCATGAACCTTCTTTCAGGCAGTGAAAGGAGCATAGTTTCCTCGGTTGCGGGCACCACGCGCGACGTCGTTGAAAGCACCGTTTCCTGCGGAGGCGTCATTTTGAAGCTCGCGGATACCGCCGGACTACGCGAGGCACCTGCCGCAATAGAGCGAAAGGGTGTGGAGCTTTCTCAGCGCAGACTTTCGGAGGCTTCCCTTATTATCGCCGTTTTCGACGGCTCCAAGCCGCTTGAGCAGAGCGACAGAGACCTTTTGAAGTATTCTCCGCAGATCGCGATAATAAATAAGTCGGATAAGCCGCAGAAGATAGACGTCGATCCCATAGACGATGAGTGCGCGTTTATCATCAATATGTGTGCAAAGACGGGCGAGGGGCTTGACAAGCTCGCAGAGGCTGTCCGTGAGGTCACGGGCGCGGCTGATTTCGCGGATGCGGGTGGCTGGTGCGCCACACTTCATCAGCGCGACTGCCTTCGCCGTGCAGGCGAAGGGCTTGCCGCCGCCGCAACGAGCCTTCACCGCGGATTTGAGGCGGATATTGCCGCTGTGGATATCCGCGAGGCTATCTCCGCACTCGACGAGTGCAGCGGAAGCGACGTTACCTCCGACGTTATCGACGGTATATTCTCCACCTTCTGCGTCGGCAAATAAGCCGGCAGCCGTGGCTGCATTCATCGACCTGCGGTCCGAGTCTTGGGATGCGGTGCAGGGATTTGCGGTAGGTGCGGATAATTGGGTTTACTAAACAAGCCCACGGGCATAGCCCGCTTTTATGAGCCTGCGGCTCTGAAAAATCAGATAGATAAGGAATTTATTAGCTATAATTAGTATTTGGGTTTATTTAGTAAACCCAAATACTCATAATTGCCTTAAATCCCCGAACTATTTAATATCACAGGGGCATAGCCCACATGAAACCGGGCGTTGCCCGGTGTTCCACGTGGAACAATCAAGCTGTTTTCACGCATTATTGGCTTATTTTCTTAAAAATAAGCCCTTTTACGCGCAGTTTTCTTATATTTCACGGGTACAGAGCGCCGCACAGGTACTCTTTTACACACAGCTAAAATATTCTCGGGTAACCCCGATTTCACCCTACAAATCTCATCAGGAGCAAACGAATGAGCAAGCCAAAACGCTACGAAAATCCCGAAAAATACGACGTTGCCGTTATCGGCGGCGGACACGCAGGCATCGAAGCCGCACTTGCGGCGGCGAGGCTTGGTATGCGCACCGTTATATTCACGATAAATCTTGACGCGGTGGGCAATATGCCCTGTAACCCCTCCATCGGCGGCACGGGAAAGGGACACCTTGTTCGTGAGCTTGACGCACTCGGCGGCGAGATGGGTAAGGTCGCAGACAAAACCTCCATCCAGACAAGGATGCTAAACCGCGGCAAGGGCGCGGCGGTCTTTTCACTGCGTGCACAGATAAACAGACGCGCGTATCAGAACAAAATGAAGCAGGTGCTTGAAAAAACGCCGCTGCTTGATCTTCGTCAAGCCGAGATAATCGCGGTAGAGCGTTCTAAAAAGGGAGGTTACCGCGTGGTAACCATGCTCGGCGCGGTATTTTCCTGTAAGGCAGTCATAATCGCCACCGGCACCTACCTTAAGGGCAAGTGCTTTGTCGGCGAGGTCAGCTACGAGGGCGGCCCCGACGGTATGTTCGCGGCAAACTCCCTTTCCGCGAGCCTCAAAAAGCTCGGCATCCCCCTTCGCCGCTTCAAAACGGGCACTCCCTGCCGAATAAACCGCTCAACCGTTGATCTTTCTGCGATGGAGCGTCAGGAAGGTGACAGCGAGCCCGAAGCGTTCTCATTTGAAACGAAAAAACAGCCGAAGAATATCTCCGACTGCTACATAACCTACACAAACCCCGAAACTCACGCTATTATTATGGAAAACCTCGACAGATCCCCCCTTTACGCCGGAAAGATCGAGGGTGTCGGCCCACGCTACTGTCCCTCCATCGAGGATAAGGTGGTGCGCTTTGCCGACCGCGACAGGCATCAGCTTTTCGTTGAGCCGATGGGTGAGGACACCGACGAAATGTACCTTCAGGGTATGAGCTCATCTCTCCCCGAAGAGGTTCAGCTGCGGATGGTGCGCTCTGTAAAAGGGCTTGAAAACGCCGTTTTTATGCGTACGGGCTACGCTATCGAGTACGATTGCACCGATCCGATGGAGCTTTTGCCCACACTTGAATTCAAAAACATCCCCTTAATATACGGCGCAGGGCAGTTCAACGGCACAAGCGGCTACGAGGAGGCGGCAGCACAAGGCCTTGTCGCAGGTGTAAACGCCGCACTCAAGATAAAGGGCGAGGAGCCGATGATCCTGACGCGCGAAAATTCCTACATCGGCACACTTATTGACGATCTCGTCACCTGCGGCACAAACGAGCCGTACAGGATGATGACAAGCCGCTCGGAATACCGACTTACCCTCCGTCAGGATAACGCCGACGAAAGGCTTTCCCCCATCGGCTACCGCGTAGGACTCCTTCCGAAGGCGCGCTACAAGCGCTTTTGCGAAAAATATAAGGCAGTAGAAGCCGAAGAAAAAAGGCTCAAAAGGACAGTATTGCCACCATCAGCGGAGCTTCGTGCTCTTATGGAAAAGGCAGGAACCGCACCCGCTACAACAGGTATGACTCTCGCAGAGCTTTTAAGGCGCCCGGAGCTGAATTACAAGCTTCTTACCGAGTTTGACAAATCCCGCCCCTCACTTGCTAAAGAGGTTTGGGAGGAGGCGGTCATCCGGATTCGCTACGAAGGGTATATCTCGCGCCAAAACTCGCAGATAGCACAGGCGAAAAAGGCGGAAAACCTCCGTATCCCCGATTCTATCGACTACGATGACGTCTACGGACTGCGCATAGAAGCGCGCACAAAGCTTAAAAAGGTGCGTCCCGTAAGTATAGGTCAGGCTTCGCGCATACCCGGAGTCAACCCCGCGGATATAACCTTGTTGCTTATCTACCTCAAAAAACGGGCGGACACACGTCCTAATTCAAGTATCTGCGATCCTGAGATTGAAAAATAGTGCCGAAACTTAAGGCGGGCAACGCCACCTTTTGCGAGCCTGCGGCGGGCAACGCCCGCTTTTGCGAGCCTGCGGCTCTGAAGTTTAAGATAGATCGGGGATTTTAGGCAAACCTTTGCTTTGGGTTTATTTGGTAAACCCCAATATCAGCACATATCTTAAATCCCCGAAGCACACACCAACACTCGGGCGGCACGCCGATAAAAGGTGGCAATGCCACCTGTTCCACGTGGAACATTTATAATATCGGTGCTTTTTTGAGGGTATAAGCTCACACCGCGAATAAAACTCAAATATTTTTCATTTTTTTCCAACAAAACGGCTTCCTTAATTGTTATACATATAGAGAGACAGGTATCACCTATGGAAGTAAAAAGTATAGGTAACACTATATTATAATTTCAAAAGGAAAGGAATGAACCCGCTATGAAAAGAAAAATTGCAGTTTTACTCGCTTTGTTACTGATCTTCTCCCTCTGTGCCTGTGCGAAGAGTAGCGAGAAAAATTCAAGTACCCCGCTTAAAACGCCCGAAGATCTGGGATTTTATGAAAATCCCGAGGCTACCTTTGCCTCAAACGATTACGTTTCGGTAGCGGGAGAAGAATTTGCAGTACCAACCGGTCCCGAATCTAAAATAGAAATCGATACTATAACCATTAACGATATCCGTCACATATCCGCAGAGAAAATAAAGGGGATAGGTACCGTTCACTCGATGTCCGAAAAATACTATGTTTGTAATATAACCCAGTATTCCTGCGAGTACCATTCGGTGCCTGCAGACTCTAAGTACCCGCCTTTCGCTGCCTTCAATATCCCCGAGGATTTTGACATTAGCAGAGTTGCACTTTTTTATATTTCGGAAGATACCCCTATGAAGGAGGTTTTTCCGAAAATCAGCGAAGAAAAAAGAGTTGCATACCTCGATCTGACGGAATACTGCATATACGCACTCGCTGAGCGCGACGCTGAAGGCTCCGCTAAATCGGAAAAAAAGGGTAACATAGAAGAATCAGTGAAAGAAAAATATCTTTCCACCTCGGAGGTTCCTAAAAGCGAATTTATACCCTCTCTTGAAACTGTAAACGCAGAAAAAGTGAAAAAATACTGTACAACATCAGACGACATTAGTTTTACCGGAAAATCGTATACAATAAAAGGAAAGCTTGCCGGTTACAGCGGAAGCTATCGTTATTATGTAACCGGAGATATTCCGTCGAAAAATGTATCTTTTACTTCAACCCTTATGTACGTGCCTGTTAGTTTTACCGATGACGGCGTGCTTCACTTCGATCAGGAAAAGATGGAGGAGGGCTACAAAAACATAGACAGCTTCCTTGAGGATATTGTTTCAGCCGGATATAAAATCGGTGAAAATATTTGTTACCGTTACGAACTCCGCCACAAGAATGACGAAAATTTTACATACGATCAAGAAGAATATATGGAAAAGTTTCCATCCGGAAAGGAAATGGTCGAAAAGCATCATTCAACTATTCCTTATTTTGGAGGAAAGAACACTTCATGTAATTACAGCTCCACTATCATATCTCCTAAAGGCAGAGAAATGACTATTTCATTTTCCTTCGGAAGCTGGAATACCGTTAGTGTAAACATTAAATCTGAAGCAAAAATAGAAAACTGCAAGCACTTTTATAAAAAATTTACTTATAAAGATATGAAAAACGGTACACACGCAACCTTTTGTGATGAATGTGAGGAAATGCTACCGGGAACCTACGAAAAGCATTCATTTAATGATGTGACTGCTCACTGTAATAGGTGCGCCGCTTATATGTTTAGTAATTAAAGCACTCAAAGCTTTCGCGGTTTCCGAAAACGCAGCCTTAAAATATTTTTTTAATACTTTATCTAATGGCAGACAAAACGTCTGCCATTAGTTTTTTTGTGCTTATTTTAAATTAAAAGAGATTATAAAATTTTCAAAAAATGATATATTACACTTAATAAAAAAATAAAAGCACAGAAGTAAAAAATAAATTACTTTCGGTGTGTTCTTCCGGCTAAGAATCCCGAGCTCTTGATATTAAAAATCCCTCTTTCTTTTTTATATTTTGTATTTATTTGAGTAAAAAAAATGTGACGAAATTTTTGTTCTTTTTTTTCACATTTTCTACTCTTTTTAGTGGAAAATTTTACGTTTTTCGCTTGCTAATCTAAATTTTTATGATATAATTAAATTATGTATTATGCGCAAAATGTGTATTATATCGCTTTATACGAAAAACGGACTTAAATTTACCTTTTTGGCGAAAGAAAAAACCACAAAAAGTAATATAAACCGAAAAAGTGGAAAAAATAAGTAGTTTTACACACTTAATTAAAAAGCTTTACTGCCAAAGGAAGAAAAAAATCTATAAAAAAATGCTTCTTATAAGGGGGAGCCGAGGAATGCAAAATTTTGAAGGAATCTGGGAACAGGTTAAGGAAATAGTATCAGAAAAAGTATCTCAAATTTCATACGAAACATGGATAAGGGATCTTGAGGCGATTGGATTTCGTGCAGGTGCGGCAGTTCTTTACACAAGCTCCGCGTATCACCGTGATCTTATAAAAAACAGATTTATAGACGTTATCACAGAAAGCTTCCAAGAAGTGCTTGGCAGAGAATGTGAGGTACGCATAGTTATCAAAGACGAGCTTGAAGGTGAAAATGCACCCGAAAAGCACACCTCGCCGATAGAGGATACCGTCAACGGTGAGGTTGAAACAGAAAACTTCTTTACCTTTGAAAACTTCATCGTAGGAAACTCAAATAAATTTGCGCACGCAGCCTCCCTTGCTGTCGCAAATAATCCCGGCGGCGCATACAACCCGCTTTTCATCTACGGTAACAGCGGACTTGGAAAAACACACCTTCTGAAGGCTATCAAAAACGAAATAGAAAAGAATAATCCTAAAATGAAGGTTGCCTTCGTCACCTGCGAGGATTTCACAAACGAGTTTCTTGAGCTTCTTCACACAGGAAGAGCGCCCGAGTTCAGAACTCACTACCGCCCGGTTGACGTGCTTCTTATAGACGATATCCAATTTATTGCCGGTAAGCTTTCAACCGAAGAGGAGTTCCTCAATACCTTCAACGCGCTTTACGATAAAAATAAGCAGATAGTTATGACAAGTGACCGCGCTCCCAAGGAGATACAGTCGCTTGCGGACAGACTCCGCACCCGTTTTGAGGTCGGCTTGATGGCTGATATACAGCAGCCCGATTATGAAACTCGCGTTGCCATAATCAAGCGCAAGGGTAAGCTTTTGGATCTCGATATTCCGCAGGAGGTTGCCGAGTTCATCGCTACCAGACTTAAGAACAACACCCGTCAGCTTGAAGGCTCTGTAAAGAAGCTTACTGCATACCACAGACTTTCGGGCGAACCGCTTTCCCTTTCTATGGCGCAGAACGCTATAAAGGATATCCTCACAGAGGATGCCGAAGCCTCTGTTTCCGAAGAAAAGGTACTTGAAGAGATCAGCCGCACGATGTTTATTTCCGTTGAGGATATTTGCGGAAAGAAGCAGACGGCTAATATCGCACGTGCACGTCAAGTCGCTGCATACGTCCTTCGTGAGGTAACGAATTCTTCCACAAAGACCATAGGTGATATTCTCGGCGGCAAGGATCATTCTACGGTAATCTACTATCTGCGCAAGATCGAAAAATCTATGCAGACTAATAATAAGCTTAAGATGACGGTAAACGATATAGTTAAAAATATCAAAGGAAGATCCTGACCTCTGAATGTAAGCTGCTCTTATCCTTCTGTATGCAGAAAAAAGAAGGAATATATTATATATAATATAATATAATTAATATAGGAGTAGTAGAAGCTGTTAAAATGTGTAA
>JAFQMA010000038.1 GCA_017414535.1 Clostridia bacterium
AAAACCAAAAGTTTTTGGGGAGGGGGTACGGGGGAGGACCTTTTTTCAAAAAGGTCCTCCCCCGTAAAAAATACAAAGATCAAATCACAGGGGTGCCTTCCCACTCGTCGGCGGGCTCGATCTCCATGATCTTGGCAATGGTGGGAGCAATGTCCAGAATACTGCCGCCCTCAAAGCGCACGCCCTTGGGGAAATCGGGCCCCATATAGAACATGGGGATGGTCATATCCTCGGGCAGATCGGTGCCGTGCATACGGTCGTGACCGCCGTGGTCGGCCGTGACGATGACGGTGTATTCATCGCCGAATTCCTGCACTACGCGGCGCACGTTATCCAGCGCTGTGGAGATGCGGGCCTTGTATTCCTCGGTCATCCAGCCGAAATCGTGACCGCCCTTTTCATCGGTCTCCACCTGATAGAGAAAAACGAAATCGGGCGCCTGAGAGCGCAGGCGGGCAATGGCACTGTCGGTGAGGGCCGTATCGGAGCTTTCAATGCGGTCGGCGGAGCGGCGGGCGTTGATGCATTCCCCGTAGGTAACGGTGGCAGGGGTGGCTACGTCGCGGATCTCGCCCCAGCCGTAGTACATGGCGCAGATGCGCTTGAAAAGGTGGAGCTGCTCAAAAAGCCCGTTCAGGGGACGTGCCATGGGCTGATAGACGTTGGTGGTAATGCCGTGGCGCTGAGGGGTCACGCTGTGGAACAGGGACATATGGCAGGGCAGGGTCTTGGAGGGGAATACGGTCTGCCCGTTCAGGGTGTAGTAGGCGTTTTTCATCATTTCCTCGGCATAGGGGTTGCCGCAGGTCAGAAAACCGTCGGGACGCATACCGTCGATGCTCATCAGGATCACTTTCTTTTTCATGGCGTGTCTCCTTTTTATATAATACACATAATACACGAATAATACACGAAAAATTGTATAACGCCCACCCCTGTTTGTCAAGCGCGGGGGAGGGACAAAAGGTTGCATTTGTTTGCCCTTTCTTTCCCTTCCAAACAGAAAAAATGACCGAATTTGCACATTCTGTCCTATATTTTAGAGAAATTGCCCTTGTATACGGCAGAATTTGGCTTATAATGGAAAATGAAGATCGGGTGCTTGGCACCTTATGATACAAAGGAGAAGAACGTTATGGTAAATTACGACAGATTTTTCCATCATCCCGCCTACGGTCTCGGAAAGGACGGCCGCAGAGTGACGGCCTCCCCGGTCCACATGGCGCTGGCAAGAAAAATTGCCGCGGAGGGCACGGTGCTTTTAAAGAACGACGGAACGCTGCCTCTGGCCAAGGGTGAGAGGATCTGCCTGTTCGGTCGCGGTGCGGGCGAATGGCTCTTCGGCGGCGGCGGCAGCGGCGACGTGCGTACCCCCGTGCAGAGAGGCCTTGCCGAGGCACTGATCGATGCGGAGAAAAAGGGAGAGCTTTCCCTGTACCGTCCCCTCATTGACGAGGCGCGAAAGGCAAGAGAAGAGGAGCTGAAGACCTTGGAGGCCAAGGAGGATTACAGCTCCATGAAGTATTATTACGATAACTTCCTGCTTCGCGATGCTTTCCCCGTTTCCGAGGAGAATTACCGCGAGGCCGTGGCCTTCGGCGGCACGGCGATCCTGTCCATCGTGCGTTATTCTGCCGAGGGAACCATGGAGGGAGACCGCGAGCCCGAAGAATTTGAGATCCATCCCAACGAAAAGGCTCTGCTGGAGAAGCTGACGCGGGATTTTGAGCGCGTGGTGGTGGTGCTGAATACCTGCGGCCCCGTAAACTGCACCCTTTTTGAAGAAAATGCGGGGGTGAATGCCCTGCTCTATCCCCTCTACGGCGGAAGCTATGCGGGTGACGGTATTTTGGACGTGCTCTTCGGTAAGGTGAACCCTGCCGCCAAACTGCAGCACACCCTTGCAAGGGAGCTTTCGGACTACCCCTCTACCGCCGGCTTTTTTGATCACGACGATTTCGTGGAATACACGGAAGACATTTACATGGGCTACCGTTATTTCGAGACCTTTGCTCCCGAAAAGGTGCTCTATCCCTTCGGCTTCGGCCTGAGCTACACGAGCTTTGCCGTGACGTGCGAGGGTGTGACCCGTCGCGGACTGCAGCTTACCGTCAAGGTGAAGGTGGAGAATACGGGAAAGCGCGCCGGCCGTCAGGTGGCACAGTTGTATCTTGGCGCACCCGCAGGAAAGCTGGGTAAGGCCAAGAAGGTGCTGTGTGCCTTTGCCAAGACCCGTGAGCTTGCGCCCGGCGCCGCACAGACCCTGACCCTTCTTGTGAAGCTGCCCGATTTTGCCTCCTTTGACGATACGGGAAAGGTAGCCATCGACGCCTTCGTGCTGGAGGCGGGCGATTATATTCTGTACCTCGGTGAAAACGTACGGGACAGCGCCCCCGTTTACACGGCAAAGCTTGAGAAGGATCGCGTGGTGTCCCGTCACGAGGATCTGCTCTCTCCCCTCGTGCCCCTTACCCGCCGCACTCTGTGGGGCGAGGAGACCCTGCCCGCAGGAAAGGAGCATCCCGTGGCAAGGAAGATATTTATGCCCGATCCCGAAAAGGATGCGCCCGGGGACTTTTGCCGTGCGGCTGAGACCTGTGAATGGGACGCTATTTTGAGCGGTATTTCAGACGAATCGCTGGCCTCCCTGCTGTACGGTCACGGCGATCAGGGCGTGGGCGGTACGGGCTACATGGGTATTTGCAATCCTCAGGAGCGTAAATACTACGTGCCCCCCGTGGAGACCTGCGACGGTCCTGCGGGCCTGCGTACCCGTTACGATACCTGCGTCAAGACCACCCATTTCCCCTGCGGCACCACCTTAGCTCAGTCCTGGGACGTAGCGCTGGCCGAAAAATTCGGTAAGACCGCCGCCCGCGAGGTGAAGGAGAATAACTGCGGGATCTGGCTGGCGCCCGGTGTGAACCTGCACCGTTCTCCGCTCTGCGGCAGAAACTTTGAGTATATGTCCGAGGATCCCTTTACCACGGGTAAGATGGCAGGTCACGTGGTACGCGGCGTGCAGTCCCAAAGCATTGCCGCCACGGTGAAGCATTTTGCCGTCAACAACCGTGAGTACGACCGTCTGTGGCTGGATTCCCGCGCATCCAAGCGCGCCCTGCGCGAATTGTATTTGAAGCAGTTCGAGATCCTGGTGAAGGAATTTAAGCCCTGGTGCGTCATGACCTCCTATAACCTCATCAACGGCCGCCAGGCCTCCTGCAACAGTGAGACCATCAACGGCATTCTCAAGGGCGAATGGGGCTATGAGGGTCTGGTCATGACCGACTGGTGCGCCTTCTCCTCTCTGGAGGATGATCTTGTGGCGGGCAGCGACGTGAAGATGCCCGACTGCATCACCCGTAAGAGAAGACCCGGTACCACCCGCTTTGACGGCGTGCGCGACCACTTTGAGGTGGATCCCCGGGCTTTGCTGAAGGAGGGCAAGCTCCGCCGCGAGCACGTTTACGACGCCGCGCGCCGCCTGTTCAATCTCTTTGCCAAGCTGGGCAAGTGATCGGATCGTTTTGGAGCTTCTCGGAAAACCCTTTTTCGGCAAAAAGGGTTTTCCGAACCTTTCCCAAAAACTTTTCATTTTAACTTTTATTATGATAAAAAAAGAGGCCTTTCTGCGTAAGCGGAAAGGCTTTTTGCTTTATGACAGGGTGGAGCAATCATAAAAACTCTGAAAGTTTTTGGGGAGGGTTTGGGAGGGGCTTTTTGCCGAAAAAGCTCCTCCCAAGAAAAAGTCTAAAAAGGATTTTCCAAGAAAAAATCAATTCCCGTATTTTTGACGGTAGGCACGGTGGAAGGAGCGCAGGGAACCGAAGCCCGAACGCAGTGCGGCCTCCGTCAGCGTAATGCCCTCCTTTTCCCGCAGGGAGAGAGCAAGTTCCAGGCGCAGACCCGCCACGTAAGCGGGCAGACTCAGCCCCAGCGCCTTGGAAAAGAGATGGGAAACGGTGCTTTCGCTGAGTCCCACGGCACGGGCAAGGCTTTTGCGGGAAACGTCCTCGGTGATGTGATCCCTCAGCCAAAGGAGCACCTGCGGTAGGGCGGCGTGCGGTGCGGTGCGATGCTCGGTAGGAAGGTGAGAAAGAAGCTTGCCCACCAAAACGTGAAACCAGCCTCGCATCACGGCTTCCCCTTCCTTTTCGCGGTCGGAAAAAATACGGTGGAACAGCGCGGTCAGCTCTGCCCTCACCTCAGCAGAGAGGGACAAGACGGGGCTTTGGGGGCACCTTTCCGCAAAGTCTCACCGAAGGGGGCAAGCTCCGCCTCGGGCAGAATGAAAAGTAGCCCCGAAACGCTCCGATCGTTGCGATAACTGTGGATCTGATCGGGGAAAATGATGAAAAGATCGCCCGCCCGAAGAGGAAAGAAACGGCCGTCCACGTACAGCTCGCTCTCGCCCGATACCACAAGACCCAGCTCGGCCGCGCGGTGCAGATGGGGCATAAATTCAAGCTTTCGAAAGGCAAACAGCGTGGAGCGCTCCTTGGCTTCGTAACGGATCATTCCTTTCCCTCCTTTTTTCTTCACTTTTTGCCATTATACCATACAATTCCGCCGAGGGGAAGCGCTTTTTTGCGGGAAACCTTTTTCTTGGGAGGAGCTATGGCCGCGCAATGAAATCGCACTTCGTGCGATGAAATCCGCTTTGCGGATGAAACATTTGCTTCGCAAATATGAAATCGTTCCCCTGCGGGAAACGGTTATGGTAGCCTTTGCTCCGCAAAGCTGATTTGTTCTATAAAAAAGAAAGGCTGTTATAAAAAATAATAAAGTCTAAAAGTTTTTGGGAAGGGCGCGGGAAACACTTTTTGCCCAAAAAGGGTTTCCCGCAGAAAAAGTCCCTCCCAAGAAAAAGAGGTTCCCGCAAAAAAACATAGCGAAACAAAAGAAAAAAGCGCCCGTGTGGGCGCTTTTTTTGGAAATTACTTGTTGGCTTTTGCCTTGCGAACGGCGAGGATGCGGTTCATTTCGTTGTAAACGATCATGAAGCCTTCGTCAACGCCCATACCGGGCTTGGCAAGGATCTGCACGGGCTTGGTAGCCATGGCGCAGTGAACGCAGACCTGAGCGCTGCGGTCGGTCTCGTTGCAGGTACCGCCCTGATAGGCGCCGATGCCCTTCTCCTTGCAGTAGAGAACAGCCTCAATGGTGTTGTTGATACCACCCAGGTCGGGGGTCTTGATCTGAACCATGTGACCAGCCTTGCGATCGGCAAAGAGCTTGATATCCTCCAGGGTGTTGCACCATTCGTCGGCAACCAGCTCTACGTCGCAGCCGCGAGCGTCCAGCTCGGCGGTAAGGCCTGCCAGCGCCTCCAGCTGAGTCTCTCTGTCGCAGTCGCAGTCCATGGGTCCTTCAATGCGAAGGTGGAAGGGAGCAGCGATCTTGCCGAGGTTCTCGATGTAATCGGCCATGTCCTTGTAGTTGTTGTTACCGAAGGCGGCACCGATGGTACCGTAAACGTCGATGTGCATGACGGGGTTGTAGCTTTCGTCGGCACGGTTAGCGAGGATCCTGTCGCGCAGCCAAGCCACGTACTTCTCCAGGATCTCACCCTTGGGACCGAGCTTGGTCTCCACGTTGTTGATGAGAGCGTGGGGCAGAACGGCGGCGCCCTTGATGATCATCTTATCGGCGTTGTCGTAGCGATCGTCACCGGACTGGGTGAAGATGGCGATGGGCTTATCGGATACGGTGCAGCCGTACTCGTCGGCAACCACCTCGCACATCATGCGGCCGGTAGCCTTGGCAACGGCGTCCAGAATAGCCTGAGACAGACCGTAACGGATAGCGGTGTGAAGGCGCTTGCCCTCCACCTGGATGGCCTCCATCATGGCGCAAAGACCGCGGAAATCGTCCGCTTCCTTGCCGACCAGCCGGGGCTTGATGTAATTTTCGATCACGGGGATGAAATCCTCGGCCAGGAACAGGGGATCGCGTCCGCCTGCACCGGAGTACTGAACGGCGGCACAGTCGCCGTAAGCGATCTGACCGTCCTCCAGAATGAGCATCACGGAAATGGACTCACCTGCCTGGCGAACGGAGCGGAAGCCCTCGGTGACGGGGGTGCCTACGTAGAAGACGCCGTCGTGGCCGGCGCCCTGCTTAATGGCGCGCTGATCGTCGAAATAGAAGCCGGTACGGCCTGCGGAACAAACAAGATCAATAATCTTCATGACTTTTCTCCTTTACTTTTTCCAAATCAATACTTGGGACGGCCTACGAGGCGACCCTTACCGATGGCGTAAACGTCGTCCACCACCATCTGGAAGGAGGCCTGACGCTTCTCGGCGCGGGCTCTCTCCTCGATCTTCTCGCGGTGGAAGTCCTGAAGCTCCTTGTCGAAGGGCAGGTTACCCATGTTGAGAATACGAACGGCACCGTTGTTATCGCGGCAGGGCAGCATAAGACCTGCATTGGCGCGGCAGGGAGCGAAGGGAACGTCCAGAACGCCCGCTTCAACACCGCGAACGATACCTACGGCGATATCGCCCTGACCCAGCTCGAAGCACTTATCAACGATGGCACGGGTCTCGCGGGAGATGATCTCCATTTCAAGGTCAAGTCTCTTGTCCTCGAAGGTCTGATCGGCCAGCATGTTGACTACCTGCTTGGTGCAGCGCAGACCCTCGGCATTGGCTTCCATGGTGGGAATGCCCACAGCCTCGTGAGGAGTCTTCACGATGACCTTGGTGGCCTTGGACAGCGCGGCGATCAAGCTGCCGGAGGAGATCACGCCGAAGGCCTTGGCCTCGTCGGCGGGGAAGCCGCCCATCCACTGGTGGAGAACGGTGGTCACCTGCACGTCCTTGTAGCCGTATTTGGCCAGATACTCGTCGGTGAGAGCCTGCAGGGTACGGATGGCGGCGATGTCCTGAACCAGGTTACCGCACTGGCCGTAGCCTACGGTGATGTTCTTTACGCCCTGCTCGGCGGCAAGAAGTGCCTCG